>JAFXRA010000145.1 GCA_017526725.1 Candidatus Rifleibacteriota bacterium | reverse complement strand
GTCTGACCTTATCTTTTGGAATACGCTTCAACTCTTCTTCAATCATTTTGTAGCCCACTTCTTTTGTTTCGGGTGAAGCATAATCTTCCAAGTATTCAGATAAAGTCATCAAAGCATTGGGATGACAGCAATTGAGAATTTGACCGCTCTTACACAAACTCATGAATCTGTCGCCTGTTCTCCCTTCACGATAACAAGCGGTACAGAAAGAAGGAATATGACCATTATTAATAAGCCAGCGAACAACTTCATCTAATGAACGCTGGTCTGAAACATCGAATTGTTCAGTATCGTGAGGTCTTTCTTCTGGTGAGTATCCAGCATATCCACCAACAGAAGTTCTTGAACCGCCACTGACCTGAGAAACACCTAAGCGAAGCAGTTTTGAACGAACTTGTTCAGTTTCTCTAGTAGAAATAATCATACCGGTGTAAGGCACAGCAAGACGAATACAAGCTGTAATTTTAGCAAAAATATCATCAGAAATAGAATTATCAAATGCAGAAGGGTCGATATCATCAGCTTTTTTTATTCTCGGAACACTAATAGTATGAGGACCTACTCCATGCACTGCTTCAAGATGTTCAGCATGCATTATTAAACCAGCAAATTCATATTTATATAATTCCAGACCAAAGAGAACCCCTAAGCCAACATCATCAATGCCGCCTTCCATAGCTCTATCCATAGCCTCAGTATGATAGGCATAATTGTGCTTTGGTCCTGTTGGATGAAGCTTTTCGTAACTTTCTTTATGATAGGTTTCCTGGAAAAGTATATAAGTGCCAATTCCAGCTTCTTTAAGCTTTCTATAGTTTTCAACAGTAGTAGCTGCAATATTTACATTAACACGGCGAATGTCGCCATTCTTATGATGAATAGAATAAATGGTTTTAATGCATTCTAAAATGTATTCAATCGGGTTGTTTACTGGGTCTTCGCCAGATTCAATAGCTAGTCTTTTATGACCCAAATCTTGCAGAGCAATTACTTCTGCTTTCAATTCTTCCTGAGTGAGTTTCTTCCTTGGAATATGCTTATTCTTGAAATGATATGGGCAATATACGCAGCCGTTTACACAATAATTGGAAAGATAAAGCGGCGCAAACAGAACGATCCTGTTACCATAAAAAGCCAGCTTTATTTCTTCTGCAATTTTATAGATTTTTTCAATTACTTCTGGAATTTCGCATGCTAGTAAAACAGATGCTTCTCGATGGGTTAAACCTGCGCAAACATGACCTGTTGCTGTTTTCTGGGGTCTTGCTTTTTCAAGAATCTGATTGATAAGTTCAAGATTGTTCTTGTTTTCTTCGGCGTAAGCAAGAGTTGCTTTTACTTCTTCATCATTAATGAATTCTTCAGCGCGCAAAGACTTAGGATCATAAATAGCCATATTTTATACCTCTTCTGAGTCAGGGTAATACTGCCCTTCCCCGTTAGATTATTTCAGTTATTATAAAACTGATTTCTATTTTAAAACTAAATAGAATTTTTTTGTTACCTTTGTGAATTTTATCACAATATTTATTTTTAGTAAAGAGGTTTTTATTTTATTTCTAAGGCAAACTAAACTTTATCCTTAGAGAGACAGAGCAACAAAGCAATAGAGCGTATAGAGATACAAGACCTTCTTTTTATAGAACAAAGATAGGAGCGTATAGACAAGAGAAGTCTACACATTTGTCATAAAAAGTATAGCGTATGGGCTTTAGCCCTGAAAGCTATACGTTTATGACAATGGGTAGACGACAACACATCCTACTCTTCTAACAATTCCCACAAGCAACGTCAGTTGCTGTCCCACAACGAAGTGTCCCACAGCGCAGCGAATCACTTGAATAATGTTGAGCAAGATATTGTCCGCCATATTTTAGTTATAATTATTAGAAGGGTTACAAGTTAACTTACTTAATCAAAAGATTTTTAATGAATATTTGCTCAAAAAGAAAAATACTAGTAGAATAAAATCATGGAAACAGCAGAATTAATTAATTACTTTCATTCAGTCAATGAAAAATATTTTACGATTGAAGTAGAAGATTATAAAATATTTTTCCCCGATTACACAGCATTAAAAAAGATATTATCTTTTATTATAGCTATTGTCGCTTCTATTGCTTTTTTTTATATTGCAAAATATAATTTAATTAATAATTCTATAAATCGATATGGCCGTTTTATATTTACAATTAATGACGCATATATAATAACTGCAATTGTTTTTATAGGAAGTTTTTTTTGTAGTTTAATCAGCATAAAAAAATATATTGTTATCGACCTCAATAATAATTGTTTTTTTACAGAATATCGTTTTTTCTCAATTAAAATTAAAACTAAAACTATAAACAAAAATGATATTCTACAAATAGGTAATAATATTTTTAATTATAAATCTAGATTTAAAATTAAAGGTAATCTTTCTTACAAAAAAATAGAACCAGACCCTAAAACTAATCTTTTTTTTGATTACTCCATAAGCTTTTTATTAAATAATGGAAAAACACAAAACATCTTTATAGGTACAAATATTGAAGACTACGAAACCAGTGTAACAATATCCAAAAATTTTTCAGAATATTTTAATATTCCGTTAATAACATGTAACAAAGGGAATGAACTATCAACCAGAGAGTATTTCAACTCTTATAAATTCGAAGAAACCCCTTCTGATTACACAAAACAGATTTCCAAAAGCTAATTTTTTGTAAAATGCAGGATTAAAAATGATAAAATTCTTTGAAGATTTTAGAAGTTCATTGCCATATAAATCTGGTAGTATTATTTGTGCTTTTTTGTCAATAATAACAATACTTTTTTATATTTTTTTTAAAACAAATCTTTGCCAAGGCGAGGCTGCCTTATTGGCATTACCCGCATTGTTAATAATAACTATTATTAGGCATTTCACTTGTTGGTTCTTTTTTCTTTTTAATTTTATTACTTTTATATGGGTATTTTTAAAGAAAAATAAAGAAATTAATGTAAATATTTTCGCTGATATTAGTTACTTTATCTCTATTTGCTCAGTAATTTATTTTGACCATAACCTTCCTTAAAAAGATTACAACAGCTTATGTAAGCAACAATAAATAACTTATCTAGGCAAGCATTTTCCATGTTAATAAACCAATAGTTGTAAGCATAATTACAAAAGCAACAAAATCATATATACCTAGAGCATAGCTTTTATAGCGTCCTCTTGGGCGATTTGGAACATAACCTCTAACTTCCATAGCATCTGCCAATTCTTCAGAACGCATTATAGCCTGAGTTAAGACAGGAATTAAAAGAGGCATAAAATTTATAGCAGAAACAATCGAATTCTTTGATAATTTTGCCCCTCTTGCAATTTGAGCTATTCTTATTCTTTCTATTTCATCTATAAAAACAGGCAAAAATCTGATTGCAATAACCATAGTCAAAGCAAGTTCATTAGAAGAAAAACCAAATAATTTAAGAGGTTTGAAACATATTTCCCAAAAATATAACAGTTCGTTCTGCGTAGAAACTCTCGTATAAAGAGTTGCTGTAAGATATATTCCCATTATTTTAAAAACAGCACTTAAACCTGCAAAAAAATCAAAGTTTTTTCCAATAAAACCTTGAAATAAACCGACGATTAACAACAAAAACCATATTCTTTTAATTGAAGCAATCAGACCAATAGCGTCTTCCTTTAAATAAAAACAAATAAGAATTAAAAAAAGATTCAGGTTTAAAGCAACAAGCCAGGTTTTACATAATAAAGAAAACAGAAGAATATAAACAATGCAGAGTAACCCCTTAGTTATGGGGCTTAGTTTTGTAAAAGCTGAATTATTGATAATCTGCGGGTTCATTACTATAGCTTTCTAAATAGTCTGCAACGTCTTCTGCTTTGACTTTTGGAAGATCAAAATTCTGGGCAAAAGGTGCCAAGGTAGTAGTATACCACTCAGGCAGTGGATAAAACTCAGGATTAATCACGGCATTAGAAAGAAACTCTCTAGAAGAATACTGAGAAGTTTCCGCGCCATTTAAAAACAATACGCTGGAATTTTCCTGCAAAATAAGTTCAGGTTCATGAGTAACAACAATGACAATGCTTTCAAGAGAAAGAGAATTAATTATCTCTGCTAAATCGGTTTGCCCTGCCCTATCCAAACCCGCTAAGGGTTCGTCAAGAAGAATTATCTTTGGTTTTAAAATAGTGCATGCAGCAAGGGCTACTCTACGCTTTTCCCCACCAGATAGTTTAAAAGGGTATTTGTCAGAATAAACTTCAGGGTCTAATCCCCATTTTTTCATCCAAATTTCGGTAATAGATTTTATATTATCCTTGTCATTACCAGCAGCAGTTAACGAGTATGAAATTTCATCAAATACTGTTGAATTGAAAAATAAAGCTTCAGGATTCTGAAAAGCCAGAGCAACATTACCTTCCGGCTCAAAATAATCTTCGTCTAAGGCAACAGCACCAGTAAAATCTTTATGAAATCCAGCAATAAGCTTTAATAAGGTGCTTTTACCACAGCCAGAACGGCCTACAATCAAATTAAGTGAACCTGAATTAAAAGCAGCATTAATTGGTCCTAAAAAAGGATTATCATTAAAATTAATAACTAAATTGCCAATATATAACTGCATATTTAACTATTCATAATCCTTTCAAGCTTCCAACCTTCAGGGAAATCAATTCCTTCTGGGAGTTCATTTAAATTTTTAAAACTTTCTTTTGAACCATTGAAAAATACGCTTCCTTCATTTAAAACCATAACATTTTGAAATCTGTTAATGTCTTCTGGAAGCTGAGAAATAACTATAATACCTATATTACTTTGTTGAACAAGAAAATTAATAATGTTCCAGAATTCCATTCTAGCCCATGGATCTAAGTGAGAAGTTGGTTCATCAAAAACGATCCAACTAGGTTCTAAAGCTAAAACTGAAGCAATACAAAGCATCTGCTTCTGTCCGCCAGAGAGTTTAGAAACCGGCATATCCAGCATATTTTCAAAACCAAAAAGAGAAGCAGATTTAGTAACTAACTGCTGAATATTTTCTGTTGGCAAATTAAGGTTTTCTAATCCAAAAGCAATATCATCACCAATAGTAGTGCCAACTATCTGATTATCAGGGTTTTGAAAAATCATTCCTGAAAAATAATATGGAGAAGATTCTTCATTTTCCTGTTCAAAAGAAATATTGCCTTCTGTCGGTTTTAGCAAACCTACAATTAATCTTGCGATTGTTGATTTACCACAGCCGTTTTTACCAATTAATCCGTTAATAACACCCTTATTTAAGGAAAAAGAAACCTCCTTCAAAACAAAGGAGGTTTCTTGGTTGGCATTATAACAGAAAGATACTCTATCAAAGAGAATCACCTGATAAACGTATTACTTTGTGAATTCGATAATTGCCATTTCAGCATTATCGCCGCGTCTGTTGCCAAGTTTGTAAATTCTGGTGTAACCACCATTTACATCTTTGAAACGAGGAGCAATACGATTTAGAAGTTTATTAAGAACGCCTTCTACTCTGAGAATTCTGGTTGCACCAGCGCGCTTAGTGCTAACAGCAGTCTTACCACGTTCTTTAGTAACTTCTTCTTTTACTGTCTTACCATCAACAGTTTTCTTTACAGTAACTTTTCTGGTAGCAACAGCTGGAATATAATCAATTACGAAATCAGGCTTTGGATTCTTAGTCTGATCTTCCATGTATTTTTCAACAGCTTCACGATTTTCTTTGCTTAAATTAGAAATGTATTTCTTAATTTCGTTACGGCCAAGAATTTCGCGGTCATTAGCAGCATGGAAATAAGCACTGAGAGCTACACGCTTAGAAGCTCTGATTGCTGCAAGATGTTCTTCCTTAGTCTGATTTTCTCCACCCTTAGCATTGAGTTTTTCTGGGTCATTGTAATTCTTAGCAAGAGTAACTGCTTTTTCAATTACACGGCGAAGATCTTTTGCTTTAGCCAGTGTGGTTTCTATTTTTTCATATTTAACAAGTGAAGTGCAGAGAGACCTCAACAGAGCTTTTCTCTGGTGAGACTCACGACCAAACTTGCGAAGTTTTATCTGATGTCTCATTCTTCATTTCCTCCGTCATCATCAATTGAACCATCATCGTCAGGAAGCTGCATATTGAACTGAGCAAGCTTTTCTCTGACTTCTTTAAGAGACTTCTTACCGAAATTCTTAATTTCGAGAAGTTCAGAAACTTTTTTGTTAACAAGTTCACCAAGAGTCTGAATTCCAGCTCTCTTGAGGCAGTTTCTAGAACGGACTGAAAATTCAAGATCCTTAATAAGGATTTCGGTATTACCCTTCTGAGTTGGTTCCTGCTTCTGGGTTGATACCATAACAAGTTCTTCATTATGAACAGGTAAATCTTCTCTATCGTCGATGATTTCATCTTTAAGAGATTCAAACAAATCGACATGTGATTTCAAGAATCTAGCAGCAGTTTCAACAGCTTCTGCTGGCTGCATACTGCCATTTGTCCAAACTTGAAGTGTAAGCTTGTCATAATTGATGTTTTGACCGACACGAGCTTCAGAAACATCATACATAACTCTTGTTACTGGAGAGAACTGTGAGTCTACAAGTATAGTACCTATAGCGTCATTAGATGCTTCGTTATCATCAGCAAGAACATAACCACGACCACGCTTGAAAGTAATATCCATACCAAGTGTTACATCGCCAGTAATCTGAGCAATATGAACATTTTCGTCAATGACCATAAGGTCTGGATTTGCAGGTAGGTCAGCAGCAGTTACATCTGCAGGACCCTTTACTTCAAGACGAACAGTTACGGGTTCATCAGTTTCAACATTTACTACAAGTTTCTTGAGATTAAGAATAATAGCAGTTACATCTTCTACAACACCAGGGATGCTGCAGAATTCATGGAGAACTCCGTCAATCTTAACTGAGGAAACAGCTGAACCAGGGAGAGAAGAAAGAAGAACACGTCTAAAAGCATTACCTAATGTAAGACCATAACCTCTTTCGAGTGGTTCAACTTCAATAATACCATGATTAGCGTCTTCGCCCTGTCTATATCTTAACTTAGGTTGATTAATTTCAATCACGCGAACCAGCCTCCTAATTATTAGCGAGAGTAGTATTCAACGATCAGATGTTCCTGGATCTTTGGATCAAGCTGAGAACGTTCAGGAAGAGCAAGGAATTTGCCTTTCAAATTTTCACGATCTACTTCCAGCCAAGGACTGGCTTCACGGCTTGAGTTGATTTCCAGAGCGTCTTTAATCTGGTTTTTAACTTTGCTATTTTCACGAATTGCAACAACATCACCAGCTCTGAGCTGATAACTAGGAATATTGCACTTCTTGCCATTTACTTCAAAATGACCTTGAGTAACCCACATACGAGTCTGAGCTCTAGAAAGACCAAAACCCATGCGGAAAGCTACATTGTCAAGACGGGTTTCAAGCTGATGGAGCAAGTTAACTCCAGTGTTACCGCCCTGTCTGCTAGCTACTTCATAATAGCTATGGAACTGTCTTTCAAGGATACCATAAGTTCTTCTAACTTTTTGCTTGGCACGAAGCTGAACTTCGTATCCTGTAGGTTTCTTTCTTGCTGCTTCAGCACCATGCTGACCGGGAACCATTGAGCGGCGCTTGAAAGCACATTTTTCTGTGAAACAACGGGCACCTTTAAGGAAAAGTTGATCACCTTCACGGCGACATAATCTACAAACTGAACCAGTATATCTAGCCATAATAAAAAGCCTCCTCAGACGCGGCGTCGTTTTGGTGGACGACAACCATTGTGTGGAATACCGGAAACGTCTTTTATTGCAGTTACCTGAATACCAGTAGTCTGCAGAGCGCGAATAGCAGATTCACGGCTCATAC
>JAFXRA010000144.1 GCA_017526725.1 Candidatus Rifleibacteriota bacterium | reverse complement strand
TTCTCCTACTTTTTCATAACCGCTGCCAGAGGTAGTGCTGCGATAAACATTATATTGGCTTAAAGTTACTGCATTGCTTGTGCTTGTGTTCCAGGTAAGATTTACACCATTTATAAAAGTAAAAGCCGTTCCATTAACATTTTTATTAGAAGTAGAAAGATTAGCTGCTAAGCCAGATGGAGAAAAATTAACAGCCAGACTGTCAAAAAGAACAGTGATATTATTACCACTATTTACAGTAGCATAACCATATAATTTGGCATAAAATGTGGTATCTGTATTTAAATTAGTTACTGTTATGGTTACTGCTGCATAATTACCTACAGCAGTTTGCTGGCTTAAATATGCACCACCGTTTACGTTAGCGGCTGTTTGATTTGATGTGGAGTATCCAATCCAAAAGTTTCTATTGCTATTTCCTCCAGTTGCTGACCATGCTCCCCAATCAAATCTTACATTGATAGCAGTTGCTGGTGTTCTGAAAGTCTGATAAGCCATACCGTCATAATTACGAGTACCCCAGCCCCAGCCGTTGTAGTTTCCATATACTCTCAGATTATTATTTTGAATATCAACAGTAGAATTATTACTACCAGAAATTCTTCTACTTGTTTGCCAGTTATTATCAGCCAAAGCCGAAGTAAAATTGTAATTCTTCAACTGTTGCAGCGCAAAAGCCTTAGTTGCCAACAACGAAAAAACAGCAATAAGCAAATAAAGCGTAATGAAGAAAAAAGTATTATGCTTTATTACACCTCTTTTTGAGGTGAACAATGACGTTTTTTTATAATTATCAGATTTATAATTTAATCTGAGCATTTTTTATCTCTGTATATTATTCTGTAACTAAGATACTACAATTAAGACATTTGTACTTAGTTTACCATATAAACCCTAATGCCGCAAGAGAGCGGAGAACAATCAAGTGCAGAGCTTTAGGACAATAAAAACAACAAAAACAGACTACAACAACTACGCCAAGCAAAGCTTGGCTGCCAAAAGGCTAAGGCCTTTTGGCCTACCATTCATAGAACTTATGCTTGCCGCTGATATCCAAGCCTGTAGAAGGAGAAACCAGCGTTGTATCCTTGTGATAGGTCGTCGGTCGGTCTTGTCCTTCAAACAGTGTCTTTTCAAGTTTCACACCATCGAAATATACCGTAGTTGAAGCAGTATTAGCTTCATTAGCACTCTGAGTCAGCAGAATAGCTATTTTATCCTGTTCTTCCGGAGGAATTGAAAATCCCAAACTATCAGTTGCCAATGATTCCCCTAGTTCAAAAGCAAAATAAACTCTATAGAAAGTCAGACGTAAAGAAGGATTAGCTTCATCTATAGCAGTAATAGGATCTCCGCTTATGCCATAGATAGGCTTTCCATCATTACCTAAACAGAAAGTGAAGGTTGCAATACCTGGACCAGGAATTCCTGGTCCTATACCCATATAAGCTCCGCTATTATATACAGAATATTTCGGTAAACCGGTTTCTGCATCTCTTACATTACTTTCAAGCACAGGACTTAGTCTATTATCCATTCTTACGCTTAAAGCAGCCTTAGGCTTACCTTCTTTATCACATCTTACAACAGTCAAATTTGCACCATACTGATTAGCTGGATCTGGTAAGCCAGGACATATCCAGGCAGAGAGAAAGTATGACTGAGTAGCAATGTCGCAATCTATGAAGGTATCTGATGCAACAACCTGATAAACAGTATCAGATGCAACCATAGGCCCTCTTCTAACCACGAGAATCTGGTCTATTATTGTTTGACCTAATCCCAGAGTATTATACTGGAAAGTCTGCGGAATAGTCGGATTGCCGTTATAAGTACCTAATTCCTGGTCATCTGGAGCTGTCAGACTTATAACATAATTTGCTGATTCTCCAATAGCCAAGGTTCCTGTTGGTTGAGAAACATACTGAAGAGCAGACCCCAAATCAAACAGAGTTCCATTTTCATTTTCAATGAAACCTGTCGGTAATTGCCAATAAGCATTTGATAAGTCAATTTCGCAATTACCGGTATTCGTAAGCCTATAAGTAATTTGTTTTGTTTCACCTGGCGCAATGTCTATTGCTTCTATATGAGAAGGTTCTATTATAACTTGCGGCATCTCCGGTATATAATAATTAATCTGGAGATCAACAAAAAATTCACCCTCTTCAAAACAACCTGTAATACCACCGTCTTCAAAGAAAGTCCAGGTAGCATTATGCCAGCCTGAGTGAGTACGAGGATCAACATCTATTTCAAAAATAAATTCACTTGATTGATTTTTATAAATATCAACAGGCACAGGAGTAACACATCTTATCTTTGTTTCTCCGCAATAATCTTCGTTGCAGTTACAATGACTTTTTTCAATAACATTTATATTGAGAAGATCAGCTCTTCCTGCTGATGCAGTAACAGTTCCCGATGCTACAGTTACATTATCTACAACGTAAATTATTAGCGGATTAGGATTAAGAGTAAGCTCTTTTTCTCCGAATTCAACATTCAGCGTTAATTTATCAGAACAAAGAACCGTTTCTCCTTCTTTTACCGAGAAGATTTGATCACCACTATAATAACGACCATAACCAATTTGAGGATTGCCTATACTTACTGTTATCGTCGCCACCACATAATCACCTATCTCTATTGGTTGAGTTTTGTCAAACTCTATAGAAAAATGTGCTTCAGCAAGCAGGTCTGTTGTTATTGCATTTCCCATAAAAACTAAGTTATTAGCTTCTAACGAAATTGTGTTTGCTTCTATAGGAGTATTTCCAGTGTTATATAGTCTGACAGAAGATTTTACAGTAGAGTTTCTGGCTACAAACAACTGAAGATCATCTATATCACTAGGAGGAGCCTCATTATTACGAATACTTAGTCTAGGAGTTGCTTTTACAGTTACTTTAACATCAGCAGTTGCTGAAGCTTCAGCCACTCCTATTTCTCCATTATTGTCTGTATCGCTCCAGACAATTATTTTTCCAACATAATCACCGGGAAGAGTATAGTCAGGTATGTTTACTGCCCAGTTTACTGTTCTTTCAAAACCTGGTTTCAGTGTTCCTACTTTAGGAGAAGTCTTGAATACCGATGCGGTTGCTGGAATCACTCTCCCGTCACATATAAAATCTGTCGAAGTTGCCACAACACTTGTAACAGTAAGAGCACCATCGTTTTTAACTGTAAAAGGCCCGTCGTTAGTGATTTCAGAAGGCTCTCCCTCAACATCAGTAGAACTAACAATAATAACTTTCATTTCACCAATCTGGAGCCATATCTGAAATTCGTCAAAACATTCACCATTATTATGATCAGAGTCTCCGTTACTATCGTTATAGATTTTACAGGGCACAGTTGTAATGTAAACACCTTCTGGAGTGCGAGGGTCTTTAGGAATTCTGATTGTAACCTTTGCACCAAATTCACTGTTATAGGGTGCAGTAAATGGTGTGTCTCCGACAAAACTGAATGTTACTAATGAAGCAGAAATAGAAGCTGGATCAGGTACGTCTTTCTGAACAAGCCGTCCTGGCATATCTATCTTCAAATGTTCCAAATCAACGTTACCAAGGTTGTAACAGAGGAACTCACATTCCGCAAAAGTATCAGCAACATCACTGCTCATACCAGTTACAGAAACAGGTTTATCTATAACCTTGACTTTTTCTGTCGGCTTAACATAGACATTTAAAACCACATCTACCTGGGTTTCACCAGCATCAATATTATTATTATCATTATCATCACTGTAAAAATGCAGAGTGGTGTTATAAGTTGCACTTCTAGTACCTGGAGCTATATAAACTTCGATATCGAAACTGTCGCTAGCTCCGCTTTCCAAAGGTTGCAAAAGAGTGCCTGGGTAGATTTCTACAGCACTAGAAGCCATAGTGTAATGATTACCATTATTATCTTCCCCATTAAAATTATCAGCCTTCATTTTTATACGTGTTAAAGGCATGCCGTTAGAACTAGTGTTTTTAATCCAAAGAGGAACAAAACCCGCAGGGGAAACTCCGGTAACCGCCGTAAAAGATGTTTCAACAGGTGAAGCAGTAATTGTTGTAGGCGTTGTTAGAGGGTCCGTTGTTATAGAGAAATCAATATTACCAATTGTCATGTGCACTTGGAAAGTGTCGAAAGGTTCAACTAGCTTATCGTGAACATTATCACCGTCTTTATCTTCAAAGATAGTATAAGTAGCAACATGGGTTCCAAATGCCAAATCTGCATCAGGAAGTATTGTTGCACTGAATATCGCTTTTTTGAATTCACCTACAGAAATATTTCCAACGTCCGTTGCCGTTGAAAAATTAATATACTTTGCCAAATCACCCTCACCAATAATCTTTGCAGCGGTAAAATCAATATTACCTGCGTTAAAATAATTGACTTCAAAATTACTTGTAGTTGTACCCTTAGACCAACCACCAATATCAACAACTTTTTCGTTAACCTTGATAACCTTGCATTCATTTACACATACACTAACATTAAATTCAGCTGTTATTTCTCCAGAATCAAATATTCCATTATTGTTTGCATCACTATAAAGGAACATTGTGCTTGTATAAGTACCAGAAGCCTGATTATATGGAATAGTCAAAGATACTTTGGTGGTTTCTACAAGATTTTCAAGCGGATTACTGAAGCTTGCAACGTCGACACTAAAATAATTACTGCTGATACTTTTTCTTAAACCATCAAGTCCAATTGGACCATTTAATGATGCAGAATTGAGGCGGATATTTTCAACGTTATAGTTGCCTGTCTTTCTCAGGTTCATGTCTATTTCCTGAGAATCACCACAAATCATACCGACTACTCGAGGATAATCTTCAGCATAGGGATTTGCATAGCCGAATTGTAATGTTTCTGGGTCTACAGCCATTGATTTAATATAAATGTCTATCTCGTTAGATGTAAGCTCATGTGTGGCAAATACATCATACGGACTGTCATCGTTGTGGTCCCAAAGGTTTCTGTTTCTTCCTTTGGCAATATAATTAGCGTCACTGCTCTTAAAACTGAACTTATCTGTTCCAGTATATTCTGTAGCTCTATAGACATATTCAAAAGTCTTGCTTTCGCCAGCTCTTAATGTGAATGTTGCCGGTTCTGGACCAGATACCAATTCAACATTACCCCGAGCTCCATCATTCTTTACAAGAGAATAGGGTTCAATAAAATCAATAGCACCAGTATCTGCAGCAAGAGTTTGAGAGTTGTCTGCTCTAGTACTGGAAAGAGTCATTCTTACCTTAAAAGTATCGCCAACAAATATTTTGTCATTGTTTTCTATAGAGAAATTGTCTGCGGTTATACTTGCTATCATATGAGGTGTATCCTGAACCCTGAAATACTGCAAAGCTTGCATTGTTCCTCTATCTTCTAGATCTATATTTAATATATTTATATTATCTCCATATGATTCTACAGTAACACTCCAGGGTCCTATTCTTGCATCATCAGGAAGAGTATAGCTATGGTCAACATATCCATTTTCACTGGCTTGTAAAAGACCAGAATATGGCTTGTCACTACCTATAAGATATTCTAATGGAACCTGCTCTGCTTGATCAATCTGAGTGTTATAAAATCTTATACGGTAATATTTAGAACCTGGAGCAAAACCATAAGCTCTGACGTTTATTGTCTGACCTCTCATATAGTCAGCCTGTTCATAGTTAAAGTTTGAATCTGGAGAAAGCATAATACCGCATTCTGCAATAGTCCAGGTTGTATTCGCAGAAGAAATCATATCTCTTGGCCAGTTTTTATCATACCAGATTGCATTAATAGTTAATGTGTCTAAGCCAGAATCTGTATTTACATCAACACTTACATCGAAGGTAATTGGTTGGCTTTCTCCAGAAGCCAGTTCCAGTTCTAACCCATCCGGATATTCCATAAGCTCCTGTTCGTATGTTCCTATATTAAAAGTAATACTGGCAGCAGTTATAACAGCGGTAGCTTCGCCATAGTTCTTTATTGTAGCTGTAACCCTGAGATTTTTTTGATTTTTGTAAACAGTATCAGATGTTTTGGTAACATTAGTAATTCTGACATCAGGAGGATTCTGAATTGTACATTCATTAGAAAAAACACTAGGTTTAGATACTATCAGACCTGAGTTATTGTCGAAACCTGTTCCTGAGGCAATTAATTGAATAGTACCAACTTGAGTTACGTTTAATTTAAATGTAGTAGTAGCCTGTCCATAACCAGGAACATCGGAAAGTCTCGGAGAGAACAGTGCTTCAGAATTGTCTGGTGTAAAAACAACTGAGTCTTGTGCTGTTCCTGTAATTCTTACTGTATCAGTAGGAATAAGAGTAGCATTAGCAATAACAGCACCGCCAAGATTTATAAATGTGAATGAAGCAACTATTGGTTGATTGACTGTTGCATAAAGAGGCAATGTAAAAGAAGCGTCCATATCAGCTGGAGCAACTATTTCAAAAGTGTTTTCACAGCAAACATATAAATTCAAAGAATCTGTAACTCTGATTTTGTAAAGACCACTTTGGGAATCATTAAAAAATTCACGCCAGCAGCCAAAATACCCTTGCCCTGAAGTAATAATCGGAGTAGTAGTTTCAACTTCTGTTCCGTCCGGAGCTATCCAGTGAACAATATATTCAACGTTCGCCGCCAGATTTTCAACTTTTGCATAAACGGTTAACGTAGCCACCCCTGAAGGCAGGTTGAAACTGTCTTTTTCCTCGCTGTATGCACCATCAGCAAATGTGTTAACTCTTTCTGAGTAAATTGTCCATTCTGTATAAGGCAAAGGTTTTCTTTCGTATTTAAGGTCTACACCGGTATTAAGTTCTTTTCCGAAAAGATCAGCGGTAATACGATCTGTCCCTGTTGCTGTATCCTGCTTTATATCGACTTTATATCTTGCTTGAACAATATTATCACTGGTAATGTTTATAACTGGTTCTTCTGTAACCATTACCTTGTTTTCATAACTTTTTTCTAGTCCAGTCACAGGAGTGAAATTAATATGCTGAGTCGAAGAGCCCGGATACCATTCTAATTCAGCTTCACCTTCATTTGTAGCTAGAAGAATAATATTGTTGTTTTTCTGACCTCTATAAAGAGTTGAAGAAGCAATAATATCATATAGATTCAATTCCGCAGGAGTCTGAATTGTCCAGATGTGCGGATTATCTGTAGTCAGAATTTCTATGTTTTCACCAGAAAGAATATTTGTTGCAGATGCCACAGCACCTAAAGTATCACTGCCTGAACTGGATTCACTGGAAATCTCCACAACGAACTTGGCTGTTTTGGTTTCGTTACCATGAATTATGGTATTAGCACCGCCACCAGGATAAGTTCCCGTTGCCAGACCATAAGAAGGGTCGAATGTAAAAGTATAAGTACCGCTTGCATAGGTCGGCAAGATGGAATTAAGCATACAGTCTGTTTCACCAGTATTGGTAAGAGTTACGAACAGATTATATGAGTAACCTTTTGTAACCTTTGTATATTCAGAATAAACGTTGTCTATTATTAGACCTGATTTACTCTTAACTGTCCATGTCAGCGGAGTCTGAGCGCCATCATCATATATGAGTGCCGAAACAGTAGCTAGGGCATCGATAGTACATTCCCCGGTAGTAGCATTCTCAGCAATATTAACAGAATAAGTAAGAGTTGTTAATTCACCTGCGGCTATGTTGAAAGGTAAACTCGGGTCTGTTAGTGTTGCAGAATGACCATTTAAAGTAAAGGTTAGTGTGGCTACAGCTAAAGAAAGATCTGTTGGCGATTCGTTCTTGATGGTTACTGTCAGAGGGATATTTGTCTGCCCTTGAGTTACTTCAGTAACAGGTTCCCCGTTGATAACAGAACTAACATTCTGAATACTAATACCACCGTAAACAAATCTTACTTCATTAAGAGACATTGTTCCTGCATTGGCAGATTTTATAAAATCTGCTTTATACTGAATATATCTGCCAGAAGTGGT
>JAFXRA010000143.1 GCA_017526725.1 Candidatus Rifleibacteriota bacterium | reverse complement strand
TCTATAACTAATTGTTCGGTTATAGGAGATAATACAAGTTTTGTAACAGGAGAAAACGCAGGAGGTTTAATTGGCTATATCTTAGGGAATCAAAATCTTTCTAAGTGTTATTCAAAAATATCAGTAACAGGAACAAATAATCTTGGTGGCTTAATTGGCTATTACAACAGCACCAGCTCTATTATAAGTAACTCCTATTCAGATTCTTCTATTACTGCTAATAGTTCTGTATCTAAAGTAGGTGGGTTAGTTGGAGAATTTAAAGGCACACTAACTAACTCTTATGCCTCTGGTTCAATTTTCTTAAATTGCGAAAAAGCAAGTTATGTCGGGGTAACTATTGGTTTTCTAGATAATACATCTACAGTAAGCAATACTTTTTCTTCTGTGGGAATATCTGTTGCAGATGGCTATGCACCTACTTCGTCAGACCATTATGCTCCTAGTGATGTTAATATTCCACTTTGGTGGCTTAAAAATAGTAACTACATTTTCAACACATCTGGAACCAATTACGTAAGCGAAGGCTATAAAGAAAGTCTGAACTGGGATTCTGACGTATGGGATAACCTTACGGAAGGAGCGTTGCCAACGCTGAAATAACATTCAAGCGAAGCTTGGCTTCAAAAAGGCAAAGCCTTTTTGCTGGAGAGAAGAGAGCTACAGAGCGTGGAGCATAGAGCTTGATGTTCTGTGGAAAGAGTGGGACGATTGCTATCGCAATATGTGGGACGTTTCACTGTGGGAATTGTTTGAAGTGTGTGAAGAGTTGGAAGGGTTCTTTTTAATGATGCTGCCCCACGATAGTGGGGAAGCTGGCGAGCAAAGCGAGACTGAAGGGGGGGCAATGCAAAGCATTGCGTTGTCTCTTAGTTACATTACGCAATGCTACCGCTTTGCTCCCCCCTCAATCAGCAAGCTGACAGCTCCCCCAAACCATTGGGGGAGCATCGAGAAAAAAGAAAATGCGATGGGTTTTATATAAATACAGAGGTAAAAATATGAATAGAAACCGTTCTAGAAACATAATATACAGTGTAATTATCCTGGTGGTATGCTTCTATGCATTCTTGACGGGCTGCGGAGGCTCGTCTGGCAAGAACCCGACAATGGTTTACTATAATGGAGATTCCGGCACTCCTGTAACACCTCAGACTCAGACTATAAAAGTAAACATAACCAACAACGGCAAAGTATACAGTACCACATCCCCTTCTGGTAAAATGACTCTGGAAGCCCCTGAAGAAAACACCTATGACAGCGATGTTCTGCTGAGAATCACAGAAAGCCCATCTGTTGGCAATGAAAGTAATCTTCTCACAATAGGCTCAATTATTTACGGTGTCACAGCAACCAAAGACGGTTCCCCAGTAAACCTGCTGAATCATCCTCTTAACCTTACTTTCTCCAATGAAGAAAAACTGAATGGCGCCGAAAGTTATTACATAGGCATTAAAGACATAAACGGCGGAGAATGGCAGTTTGTCAATGTCTATTCCCCTAAACTTTCAGCAAGAGCTGCAACCGGTTCTAAAAACCAGTTTACTTACAGCATTTACAAAAATAATATACTTGTAGCCCTATTTGCAGATATAAGAAACATTCTACAGAGCACCCCTAAAGTCTTAGGTGTTATTGCAACTCTGACCCCATCAATTATACCAGCAGAAAACTCTGTATATACAGAAGATTTAAAAGTTAATCTGCTTCTCTCTGGTGAGAACTTAAGCGGTCTCAGTGCTGACAGTTTTAAAATCAAAATCTCTTATCTTACATCAGATAGCCGTGATTCAGCTTTGAAAGTTGACGGAACAAATGTTAGCCATATCTCGGGCAGTGGGGTAAATCAAAACGGAGCTTCAGGAAACAGCTATGCTCATTATTTCCAGTTCGTTCCGCTTAATTCAAAGTATTCTGCTGGCTTTGCTCCTGCAATTTCTTTCGATATAAACCTCAAAAATACAGCTGTTTCAGCTTTTCCCAATAATTTCATCGTTGAAATCAGCAACAATAATGCAAGTAGTCTATCATTCGCCTATTCAACTTTTCTTGGTTTTGCCAGAACTGGTTCAGACCAAAATACAGATACAAACACTGATAATGAAACCAAAACCGAAACTGATAATGATACAGAAACAGGTAGTAATACAGACACAAACACAAATACCGACACAAATACAGATACTGAGATTAAAGCTGTTGTCAGCCTGAAATCGTCAGCAGAAGACTTCCCGGTAGAAAGCTCTAAAGTTGAATTGGAGTTTTCTAAGGATATAACCTGGAGCGATGCTGAAAAAGCAAAAATCACATTAGACAACAATGCAATAATTAATGATTATTCATATTCAAATAAGGTATTGAGTCTTACATTCAGAGACAGGCTCGCATACAACACTACTTACGTAATCAAAGTCACAGATATGACCGGCGTGGAAAATGCTACTCTAGTATTTAAAACAGAAAGTCTAGGAACGGTTAATCTTAAATTGGCCTCTACAGATTTTCAAGTCTCTAATTCAAAAATTGAGCTTGAATTCTCAAAGGAAATACCCTGGACTATGGCTGATCGAACCAAAATAGCCATTGATAATTCGGTAGAAATCAGTGATTACACTTATGCAAACAAAGTTTTGACACTCTCATTAAGAAAGAAACTCAGATTTGCAAATACTTATCTAATAACAGTATCTAATCTGGAAGGCATTGAAAATAATACTTTGGTGTTGAAAACAGAAGACAACTCAGAAACAACTCTTAAATCTGCTTCAGAAGATTTTTCAGTAAATGCCCCAATAGAAGTAGAATTTTCTAAGGATATTTATTTTGAGAACGAAGATATTGCCAACATTTCTATTGATAACAACGCAGAAATAGACCAATGTTCCTATGCAAACAAGATTCTCAGCCTTAAGGTTAAAGGGAAACTCAATTACGATACTCTTTACACCATTACATTTAATGAAGTTAACGGTATTACTAAAGGCAAGTCTCTTAGTTTCAAAACAGAAAAAATCAGTACAAGACCTATTGTTAGTCTTGCTGAAGATAGCATAATGCCTAACATGAACGGCAGAACAGCTTTGAAACCTAAGTTTTATATAGATTTTGGGAAACCCATAGCCAGCCCATCCTTAGCTTTAAGCAAAATCTATATTAACGGTGTTGAACTGCCGGAAGGCAGCACTCTTGATTTTGACGCTGATATGCAGAATGCCACAATAAACTTAGCTAGTGACTTGGGAGAAGCTCTTGATTGCATTTTATCAATAAAAGAATATACAGATGAAGACAAGGGTATTATAAATTCTACAGAATTTGCATTCAGAACGAAACCATCAGATAATCTGCCAGGTAGCGGAACTATCGATGACCCATTCCTTGTATACCATCAAGATCATCTGAAACAACTTAACGATACTGCTCCTATCAACTATTTAAGCGGCAATTTCTTCTTCAAGCAGATGGATGACATTGTTCTTAATGGGAACTGGATTCCTATAGGAAATGATGGTTATTCAGGTGATAGCTTTAACGGCAATTATAATGGAAACAACAAAACAATTTCAAATTTAAATTTTTCTGGTACAAGAAACTACTGTGGTTTGTTTGGCTATATAAATAATGGTTCTGTTTCAAATCTCACTCTTAGAGATAACCATATTGACGGTGGCCAAGATTATATTGGAATGCTTTGCGGTTATATAAAGAATGGTATTATTGAAAACATAAAAATGGAAGGGAATAACATTTTTACTTCTATTAGTGAAGCTTATGCTGGTTATCAATCAGGTGGGCTTATAGGTGGAGCACATTATTCTACTATTAGAAACTGTCAGGTAACGGGAAAGCTTGATTTTTATAGAAATTCAGAAATACCTAGAGGTTGGCGTGGAGGATTAGTCGGTTATATACAAAATTGCGAAATAACCAACTGCTGTGTTGATTCTCCAGATGGAATCATAAAAGGAGATTTTCAAATAGGTGGTCTAATTAGTTATGCCTATGATAATAGCACAATAAACAATTGCTATACCCATATTGATATTGAATCCTGCAATAACTTCGTTGGCGGTATTGCTGCTACCTTTAATAACTCAACAATAACAAATTCTTATTCCGATTGTAGAATAACAATAACTAAGGAAGAATTTAATAGTTATTCTAATTATGGAGGACTTTTTGGAAATACTTACGAGATAAATGTTTCTAACTGCTATGCTTCAGGAACATTAAATCTTAATATTGAAAATGCCACACAAGTTGGAACTTTAATAGGCAACCTTGGTAATAGTTCGACAATTAATAACAGCTTCTCAACAGTTAAAATAACTGTAGGTGACTCTTACACATATAACGGCAATGCGATAAGTTACAATCCAAATTCCGCAGGAACTCCTCTTTGGTATAGTTATGATTCCAGTTCGTATAGCTACGACACGGACGGTACCAATTACTTTGGCACTGGCTATGACCCAAGCATTCTTAACTGGAACACAGCCTACTGGTTCAACTTATCAGACGGTTCATTCCCGAAGTTGATCGGACTGCCGAACAGGTAAAGCCTTTTTGCTAGGGATTAGGGCTTCTCTCTAGAAGATGCTCCCCCAAAGGCTTTGCCTATTGGGGGAGCTGTCAGCTTGCTGACTGAGGGGGGAGCAAAGTGAAACTTTGCGTATTTTCTAAGAACCACGCAATTCATTAGCATTGCTCCCCCTTTTGGCACTTCGTGCCACTTCCCCCGGCAATACCGGGGGCAGATCTTCTTATTTCACGATGCTCTTTAAAGACAGCAGCAGTAAAAAAGTTGATTATTGGAAACTGAAACTGAAAGGTAATAGAATATGGTTGACGAAGAAAGAATAAAGAAAGCAAATCAAATATTAACCAATATAACACTAAATACGGAATTTGACTTTATCAACGAAAGAGGCAGGCTTGTTCTCAGAAGAGACATAACAACTTTATCAGCAGTTGTCTTAATCATTGGTGGTTTTTTATTCGCGTTTGGGATAATAACAAGTTTGTATATTCTTATTATCCTCGGTTTGCTTGCTTTTGGATTTGTTGTTTTTTCTGAATTTATAATAAAAAACTATATAGTTATTGATTATAACAATGGCAATTTATATTATGACAGACGTATAAATGACAACAGTATTTCCCAAAAAATCATTTGCAAACTTAAAGATATAGTAGCTGTCGGAGTCAATAACAAATTTAGACATCCTATGAAAGGTGATAAAGCTGAAGACCGAGAAAAAGGTTATGTTATACAATCAGCTATAGCTTTATTAAAAAAAGACGGAACTATTTTATATTTAAAAAGTTTTTCTGATAATAGCAAAAATTATGATAATAATTGCTATTTATCAGATGCTATATCAGAGCTTCTTAATATTCCCCAGAAAAATTGTGATTATAGTAAACAGCTTAAAGTTATTAACATTGGAACTGGTTTTCAATTCCAGGAAACACTCTTACAACATGGTTCAGAGGTTGTTGATTTCGCAAAAACAATAGGAATTAGTATAGCTGTTTCAATATTAGCTGTTATTCTTCTTATTCTCTATATGAATTACTCAGATTAATTTAATAGAATGATTGAAAACTTAGATTGTTGCAGAAAAGTAAAATAATTGCTAGAATGCCTTTAGGAGCCTAAAGACATTGAGTGATTCGCAGAACAACAAAGTATCCTGTTTAGGGAAAATCTTTTTTTTATTTTTAACAATATGTTTTCTGCTCTTTTTCGGCCTTTTAGCCTTAATCGGCTGGGGCTACTACAAACTCAACTATACAAACGATTTAGCAGTATATGCATCGAAAAAGCTTTCCCGACCGAAAAAATATAGCTTTGAAATAGGAAGCTTCAAAAACACACTTCCTATAATAACTGCAAACAATGTTATTTACAAAAAGATAAGCGATGTTTCAACCCTCACGATTTCTATTGAAGAATTAGTTACTTATCCGGATTATTTAAATATAAAAAATGGAATCCACAGTTTTCAGTTTAATAATGCTTCGATGTTCCTACAGAACCCTAAGTTTTTGATGGATGCGAAAAAGATTCAGCTTTACGGGAAGCAGCAAGCAAAAGACATTGAAATAGCGTCTTCCACCTGGAATGTATTTGGCGGGAAAATCTATCTTTCAGGGCATATTAATACGGCCAAAAGGCCTTCGCCTTATGAAATTAAAGCCGACCTTATATATGTCAGACTGCAGGATATTTTAGAAGGAACCAAGAATAGAGGGCAATATACTGGCGATATTTACGGTAAACTAGAATTACAAAGTGAAGCAGGGAAGAAATCGCCTATTTACGGCACCGCCAGTCTTTCGATAGCAAACGGCACTTACTACAAACCTGAACTGATAATAAGAATTAATTCGGCATTACGGAAAATCGGTCTTCACAACACCTTAAAAGATCTTGCTGAATCTGTAGCAAGCAGCACATTTACTTTAAATGGCGATTTCAAGCTTATTGGGAATGCTTATGAAACAGATAACGCTGAATTAAGAACGCCCTGGAGCCTGATAAAGTTTTCCGGCATTATAGGGCCGAAATCAGCATTAAACGGAACATTAAAAATAAAATACAAAGACTATTCAGATTTTACAATAAAAGTCAGCGGAGAAGACCGCAAACACATGAGTTATAATATTTCTGATGGAGATAAAGCTCGTCTTGCTTCTATTTTTATTCGCGAAATCAGCAAGGGAACAAGCGAACAGATAAAAAAAGAAGGTCACAAAACCAATAGAAGATTGAACAATGGTATTGACAGCCTTGGGAGAGGCCTTAGGAAGTTGTTTAAAAGATAATAAGTGGACGCTACGCTGTGGGACGTTTCACTGTGAGACGATTGCTTTCGCAATCTGTGGGAGATTGTTGGAAGGGTGAGAAGGGTGAGAAGGGTTGGAAGAGTTGGAAGAGAGCCGCAGAGCAAAGCGAAGCCTTTTTGCGTTGTGATTGGTGGTTGGTGGTTGGTGATTGGTGATTGGTGATTGGTGTCCTAAAGCCTCCACTTGAGGGGAGGTGGCACGTAGTGCCGGAGGGGTGACCGAGCTAGAGGAACCTTTGGTGGTAGTTGGTTTTTGTTGTAGTTATTGTCTCCGGCAATGTTTGTCCTTAGTCGTTTGTCTTTTGTCCTTTTACGCCTTTTGCTCACTCATTAAATAGAAAACATGACTTTTCATTACCATAGAAATCATTGATTATACAATAAAAACAACTATTCTTGACGTGAAAAGCGTTAGATGATAGAATAATTCGATTTTTTAGGTCGGCAGAATAAGCGAATAAAAGATTATAAAACTGCTTCGACCATTAAGGAGTAAGTGATGGATTCACTTCCAGTAATAGCAATAGTAGGAAGGCCTAACGTAGGAAAATCTTCCTTGATGAATAGATTGGTAGGCTACCGTCATGCGATAGTAGACCCTACCCCTGGTGTTACACGCGACCGTAATTATGCAGAAGCAACCTGGAACCGACGCAAGTTTAACGTTGTTGATACAGGCGGTCTTGAACCTGATAACACAAAGTCACTGATGACTTCAATAAAGAATCAGGTTAATTTCGCACTTCAAGAAGCCAACGCAATAATATTCGTCTGCGATGGTCAAGCAGGCCTTGTTCCAGATGACAAGCAGATTTACAACTTTTTGCGAAAACGCTGGTCCGGCAGACCTTTATTTGTCTGCGTAAACAAGCTTGATAACACTCAGGAATCAGAGGACATACAGCTTTCAGAATTCTTTGAATTTGGTGCAGAAAACCTCTACCCGATTTCTGCTATTCATGGTCACGGCGTTGCCGACATGCTTGACGACCTGGTTGAAATTCTTCCTGTTAATGCTGATCCAAAGAACCAGCCAAAGGAAGAAAAAGAAGAAGACGGTCTTGAACGCATAGCCATAGTCGGTAAACCCAATGTTGGGAAATCTGCATTATTCAATGCTCTTATCGGCCAAGACC
>JAFXRA010000142.1 GCA_017526725.1 Candidatus Rifleibacteriota bacterium | reverse complement strand
TTACAAAGAAACAGCGATCAATGTTTTCAGAGGCTTTGACTGCTGCTATTGCCAAGACTCTTGCAGACAAGAAGCAGGCTATTCTCTATTTAAACCGTAGAGGCTACTCTACTTTTGTTCTTTGTGCTGAATGCGGTGAAGCTGTAAAATGCTCTAAGTGCAATGTTTCAATGGCTTATCATACGGGAAGCAATATTCTCAGATGCCATTACTGTGGTGAACTTCAAGAAGTGCCAAAAGTCTGCCCAAAATGTCAGAGCAAAAAGATAAAGTTTTTTGGCGCAGGGACACAGCTTATTGAAGCACAAGCGAAGGCATATTTCCCAAAAGCAAGAATTCAAAGGCTTGACTCTGATGTTGTAACAACCAAAGGCAGCATGGAAGCCATATTAGATTCTTTCGGGAAAGGTGACATAGACATTCTTGTAGGCACTCAGATGGTTGCAAAAGGCTTAGACTTTCCTAATGTTACCCTTGTTGGAATTATTGCCGCTGATAATCTGCTCAGACTTCCTGATTTCAGAGCTTCAGAAAGAAATTTTTCTCTGTTGGCACAGGTCGCAGGCCGTTCAGGAAGAGGTGATATGCCTGGAAATGTGGTTTTGCAAACCTACTGTCCAGAGCATCATTCTATACAGCACGCATTAACAGAAGATTTTCACGGGTTTTATGAAGAAGAAGCAAAACTACGAAAAGAAGCCTTATTCCCACCATTTATAGAGCTTGCTCATTTTATCATTTCAAGCCCAAATCGAGGCAAAGCCATGACTACTGCCCAGCAGCTTTATGATTTGTTTGCAAAACATCCATCTGTTGAAGCAAAGAATCTTTTTGGACCGGCTCCGGCAGCATTAGAACAAATCAACAATCGCTATAGATATCAAGTAATGCTGAAAATGCCTGACTTAAAAGAACTGATAAAGACGGTTAAAGAAGTCACAGACTCGCTGAAGAAGCCATCTGATACTAGGCTAAATATTGATATAAACCCATATTTTATGATGTGAACACAAAGAGAACAGAGCTTAGAGCTAAAGGGAATATTTAGAAGACCCCTTTCGTCAGCTAAGGCTGACACTTCCCCCAGCTAAACTGGGGGCAGATCTTCAAAAAGAAAACATTAAAGATGGACTTTAGACAATAACGACAACAAAAAAAACAACTACAATAAAAACGCTAGAGTTAGCTAGCTTACTAAAATGTTGCATGGGGAAAAACTATGTGATATTATTCACAACAGATAAAAGTTATATAAAATATAGTTCGGAGTTATTATGAAGTATCGTATACTGCACTATGGGGAAGAACCTCTTAAAAAAGTATCTGAACCAGTCAAAGCAATAGACAACGACATTAAAGTTTTAATCAAAGATATGTTTGAAACAATGTACGCTGCAAATGGTGTAGGTCTTGCAGCACCTCAGATTGGCAAAAACGTCAGAGTAGTTGTAATAGACTGCGGCGACGACCCAATTGCTATGATAAATCCAAGCATTATAAAGATGTCTGGAAAAGAAACTGGGCCAGAAGGCTGTTTGTCATTCCCCGGTTTAAGTGAAAACGTTCAAAGAGCAACAAAAGTTGTAGCTGAATATACTGACCCCAATGATGGTGAAGTTTACGAAATAGAAGCAGAAGGATTGCTGGCAAGAGCTATTCAGCACGAAACCGACCATCTTGACGGAGTGGTTTTTGTTGACAGAATGTCAAAAGCCCGCAGACTTCAAATCAGAAATGAATTAGAAATTATCAAACAGGGTGGATCCCTGGCTGAAGAAGAGGAAGAAGAACAATCACCTATTGAGGCCAAATAAGATGAACGAAAGACCCCAAAAGCCTTATAAAGTTGTGTTCATGGGCAGTCCAGATTTTTCTGTTCCATGTCTTAAAGCACTTTATGAATCACCTGATTTTGAAGTAAAAGCTGTTTATTCTATGCCTGACAAGCCAAAGGGAAGAGGCAAGCAATTGTCTCCTACACCTGTAAAGGCTTTTGCTATAGAGCATAATATTACAGTTAGAACCCCAGCTAGTTTCAAGAAAGAGCCTGAAGAAATCGAAGTTCTTCGCTCTTTTGAACCTGATTACTTAGTGGTTGTTGCTTATGGCCTTATTCTTTCACAAAAAGTTCTAGATATTCCAAGAATAGCCGCAGTAAACCTTCATGCCTCTCTTCTTCCAAGTTTCAGAGGCTCTTCTCCAATGCAGTATGCTATTCTTAATGGCTTAAAGGAAACAGGCAATACTGTTATGCTTATGAGCAAAGGAATGGATGAAGGTGACATGCTTGCTACAAATAAAATTTCTATTGAAGAAAATGATGATTTGGAAGCAGTTCATGACAAGCTTTCTGCAACTGGTGCACCTTTGCTGACAAAGACTTTGGTTGATTATGCAGAAGGCAAGATTACCCCTGTTCCCCAAGACCACAACAAAGCGACTTACACAGCAAAGATTACAACAGAAACTGCTAAAATAGATTGGAACAAACCAGCTCAAGAAATCAGAAATCTGATTTACGCAATGAGTCCTTTCCCTGGAGCCTGGTTTGAATGTGAAAAAGACAGTAGAATAAAAGTCTTTAGAGCAAAAGTCGTTGAAAACGAAACAAATGCAAAGCCCGGAGAATTAATTTCCTGTTGTTCTCAAAAAGGATTAATAATTGGCTGCGGCAATTCAACAGCAATAGAGTTACTTGAGCTTCAAAAGCCTGGTAAAAACAGAATGAATGAACAATGTTTCTTATGCGGTTGTTCTTCTCTAAAATTAAAGGATTAATATATGAACCCCAAATTGATTCCTCCTCAAGCTACAATTAAGAGACTATCTATATATTTAAGATTTTTGAATTCCTTAGGCAAAGACATAAAAATGGTTTCTTCTCAGGAACTAGCTCAGAAACTAGCTTTGAATCCTGCTCAAGTTAGAAAAGACCTTGCTTATTTTGGCGACTTTGGAAAACGCGGTGTTGGTTATTCAGTCAAGAAACTGAAAGATCAGATTAATAAGATTCTTGGTCTTCATAAAACTCGAAATGTTGGAATAATAGGAATTGGGCGTTTAGGTATGGCATTAGCCTGCTATCCTGGTTTTGAGAAGAAAAATTTTAAAATATGTGCTCTATTCGACAAAATTCCAAGAACCCTAGGCCCCAAAATAGGTGAAGCTACAGAAATAACAGACGTCAACCTTCTGCCTAAAGTTGTAAAAGACAAAGCAATTGAAATATTAATTCTTACAATACCGGTTGAAGCTATTAAAGAAATACATGATATGGTTATGACTTCAGGAGTTAAAGCAGTCTTGAATTTTGCGCCATTCAAACTGCTTTCAACCGAAGATGTTCATGTTCATAATGTTGATTTATCTACTGAACTGGAATTCTTGAGTTATAGATTAAATCTTAATGATGGACCGAAAGAAGATCCTTCAGAAGAATTTTACGGAATACCGGCACAATTACTTTGAGAGCCAAGCTTTGCTTGGCTATATGCTCCTAGAGGCTATCGTATTTGGCTTTGAGAGCGCGGATATCCTGCCACATCTGCCAGTTTGGACTGCCTTTTTCACGGCTTTCACTGCGTATCAAATAAGATGGATGATACATTGCAAAAGCAGGAATTCCAAAAATAGAATTAAACCATTGGCCGCGTATTCTAGTAATTCCTGGTATAGACGGGCTAATAACATAATGGGCTGAAATATTGCCTAAACAGCCAATCAGTTTAGGTTTAATCAAAGCTAACTGTCTTTGCAGATAAGGAGTGCAGACTTTCATTTCTGACAAATTCGGGTCACGATTGTTTGGCGGCCGACATTTTAAAATATTGCAGATATATAAGTCTTCTTTTTTAAAGCCTGCAGCAGCAAGAATCTTATCTAAGTGTTTTCCAGCCTTGCCAACAAAAGGAATACCCTGAATATCTTCATCTGCTCCAGGAGCTTCTCCTATTAAAACAAGCTTTGCGTGCTCATTTCCAACACCAGGAACGACATTTTTGCGAGTTTTGCAAAGTCCACACAGCTGACAAGCTTGAATGTCTTTAATAATCTGCTCAAAGCTGTCGTTTTCGAAGCCTTGTATGGGAGTTAAGATGTTGACAGTCTTGGTCTGAGTTTGTTGAGGTTTTGCAACAATTTTTGTTTGAGTTGTTAGAGTAGTTGGAGTGGATGGAGTGGTTGGAGTGGTTGGAGTTGTTTTAGAAACAGAAGCAGAGGATTTTGCCAAAGCCAATTCTTCTTTTCCTAAAGCAATTAAATCTATATCTTGATCAGGAACAGATAGCTCAACTTCGTAGCTATCGGCATTTTCGGGCATAGAAAGCAGACTGATAAGGTCTACAGCCTCTAATTCATTAACTGCTTCACTGCCTTTCTTTTTTGCCATTATTTTTTCTTAGCTTTCTTGTCAGCGCCCTTTTTCTTTTTGGCTTTATTATCAGGTAAAGTCTTCTCAACTCTATAAGCATTGGTTACACCAACAAGCTTAGTAATAGAATAAAGAAGCTCTCTAAGCATTACAGAGTCTTTTACTTCAATAATAAAATCAAGAATACCAACTCTTTGTTTAGTTGTTTTACAAGAAGCAGAAATGATATTAATTCCAAAGTTAGCAATAACGCTGGTTACAGAATTGATCATACCTCTCTGAGCAGAAGTTTCTACCCTGATTTTGACCTTATAATCATCTGCAGTTCCGAGAATTTCATCTTCAATACCGAGATCCCAGCGAACATCTATCAAGCGGTCGGTTTCGTTTTCCAAGTTTTTAGCATTGGGACAATCTTTTCTATGAATTGTAACACCGCGGCCTCTAGTGATGTAGCCTATAATATCATCACCTGGAATTGGTGAGCAGCATCTAGAAATCTTTATTAGAGCGCCATCTAAGCCACCGCATATAATTCTAGGCCCCTTGGCAGCCTTAGCCTTTTCCTTCAATTTCTTGGCATTTTTAGCTGCAATCTGCTTTTCTAAGTTCAGTTTTGCCAGTTCAGGGAAAAGCTTTCCGACAACCTGCTGAGACTTAAGTTCATCTGCCCCTATTGCGGCATAGAAATCATCAAGAGAAGAGAAACCGATTTCATCTTTTACTTTATTAGCAAAAGCGGGTGTATGGAAAGTTTTTTCTGTTTCCCTGTCGCCGCCTAATCTTTGGAAAGCTTCTAAGAACTCTCGTTCGCCCTGAAGAATGTATTCATCTTTATTGTCTTTCTTAAGCCAAGCTCTGATTTTGCGCTTAGTGCTGGTGCTGCCGACAATTTTTAGCCAGTCTTTTTTAGGCCCTCTCTGGTTTTTGTTGGTAGTAATAGAAACACAGTCGCCATTTTCAAGCTTATAGCTCAGAGGAACAATTTTACCGTTAACTATTGCGCCAGAGCATTTTTCACCAATATTAGTATGAATTGAATAAGCGAAATCAATCGGCGTGCTTCCTTTAGGCAGTTCCTTAACATCTCCTCTAGGAGTGAAAACGTATACAAGAGACTCGAACATGTCTACTTTGACGTTTTCCATAAATTCGGAATCGTCTTTTATGTCCTGGCTGCTGTCGATTATATTGCGTAAGAACGAAAGCTTTTCTTTATAATCCAAAGTATTTCCACTACCGCCGGATTCTTTATAATCCCAGTGAGCTGCGATACCTTCTTCTGCAACCTGATGCATTTCATATGTTCTGATTTGAACTTCAAGAGGCTTGCCGTTATAGAGAACCGTCGTATGTAAAGACTGATACATATTAGCTTTTGGAACAGCTATATAGTCCTTGAAACGGCCAGGAATAGGCTTCCAGTATTTATGAACCATACCCAAAGCAGCATAGCAGTCTTTTACCGATTCAGTGAGTATTCGAATTCCTAAAAAATCATAAAGCCCATCTATGGTTGTGTTGTATTTAAGAGCCTTGTTGTAAATAGAGTAAGCCTGTTTTGGACGACCTGTAACGGTTGTATTTACAACATCTACTTCTCTGAGTCTTTCTTTTATCTGCTCCATAGCAGCTTTAAGATTGGCTTCGCTTTCGAGGTCAGAATTCTTGATAAATGCTTCAATTTCAGCAGATTTTTCAGGCTGAAGAATTCTGAAACATCTTTCTTCTAATTCTGATTTGATCTTATAAATACCTAATCTATGAGCCAAGGGGGCATAGATTTCCAAAGTTTCTCTAGCTGTGCTTTTTTGCTTATTCAAAGGTTTATATTGGATTGTTCTTATATTATGCAGTCTATCAGCAAGTTTAATAAGAATAACTCTCAAGTCCTTTGTCATAGCAAGAAGCATTTTTCTAAAGCTTGCAGCCTGAGCAGCGGATGGAGAAGTAAAAAAGCATTTATTCAGCTTGGTTACCCCATCGACTATACGTGCAACGCTGGGACCAAATCTTGATTCAATATCATTTTCTGTAACTGGTGTATCTTCGACAACGTCATGCAATAACGCAGAGCAGATAGAACTAACATCAAGTTTTAGTTCTGAAGCTACAATCAAAGCTACGCTTTCAGGGTGAAGAAAAAAGGGTTCTCCAGAATCTCTAAACTGCCCTTTATGACATTCTTCGGCAAAACGATAAGCTTTTTCTATTCTGGAAAAATCAGCATCAGGGTTATAAGATTTAACTGCTTCAAAAATCTGTTGTAGAGAAATAGCTACCACCTTCAGCTTTCTATTAATTATGAAGCAAATGACTTAACAGCTTCTTCTAAGGTGTTATAAACCTTGAAATGATGAGTAAATTGAGTAATTAGAAAAACTCTGTGCATTTTTTCGCTTAAATTAATAAGCCTCAAATCGCCATTATTAGCTCTTGTTTGCTTAATTCCGTGAACCAAGACGCCCATTCCTGCAGAGCTCATATACTTAAGCCCAATCAGGTCAATAATAATATTATAATGACCCTGTTCACATTCTTTATCTATTTGTTCACGAAGCTGGGTTGAATTTTCAAAAGTAATTTCACCCTCAATAGAAATGATAGATACATTATTTTCAAATTTGCTGCTAATGCTAAGACTCATGGATTCACTCCAAAATCAATTGGCTTTATATAAAATGCTACCACTCTTTTTTTTTTAGGTCAATTTTTTCTAGTTTTCTAGATTATTAAAACTAACGTATTGGTTATATTGATGTTTACTAGTATTCTATGATAGAATAAAAAATAAATATTATGAAAAAGCAAACACAATCCACTTTTATTCCTATATTTTTCTTATGCCTTTGTCTGGCATTCTTGTGCTATGGCTGTCTTGGTTTAGGCGGCAGCGGCGGAAGTGGCGGAAATTCGTTTTCAATAAATCCTAATTCACAACTTTCTATATCTGGTAAAGCCTATTTTTATGAACGCCAGTTATATGGGAATATTCCAATAGTATTAAAGAATCTTCAAAAAGAAACAGTTGCAGTATCAACAACTGACCCAAACGGCAATTATTCTTTCAGCAACATAAATCCAGGAGTTTATTATGTTTCTGCAACGACCGGAGAAAGTGAAGTAACTTTCGGCAACATGATTCAAGTAACCGGCCAAGGGTGCACTGAAATTAGTCCTACATCTTTGCTATGTGTAAAAAATGTAATAATAAACAAAATAAGTTCAGATTCATTCCATATAGAATTTGACACTAATCGTTCTTGCCGTGCAACATTAGAATACGGACCAACAGGTGGCTACATAAAAAGCAAGACACTAGGGCAAGCTGGGCAAACATTCCATGAAACAACTTTAACCGGTTTAAACTTTCTAACTGAATATGAAGTCACTATCCATATGACTGGTGATGACGGCCAAGAGTTTGTTTTGAACGGATTAACAGCAAAAACTATTGGATTAGCTGGCAGTGAAAACCTAGCAGTTAATATAAACAATGGTGCTTACGAAACCAAAGAACAAACTGTAACTTTAAATCTATATGCAGAAAACTGTAAACAAATGAGAATTGGAGAAAGCTATACATTAGACGATGCATCATGGATTAATTACTCTGAAACATATAAATACTCATTTTCAAACAAATCTTCAGGAATAAAAAGAGTATACGTCCAATTCAAAAGTGAGAGCGGCACATTGTCACCGATTGAATCTGATTCTATAGTATTCTCTTCGTCAGGTTATATTGGAATCTGGATAAATGATGGTGAAGCAATAACGAATAAAACAAATGTAGTAATCAAAGCTATTTATCCAAATGCTACCCAAATGATGATTTCGGATAATTCAAGTTTTTCAAATGCATATTGGGAATCATATTTAGCTACTCGAAAATGGACATTAACCAACGAAGACGGTTTAAAAACAATCTACTGCAAATTTAAAGGCGGAAATGCTGACCCTAACGAAGTTTTCACCGCTTCTATACTTTATGACACAACTCCGCCTAAAGTTGAAATGGCTATTAATGACGGTGCAAAATACGTTGCAACAACTACTGTTGATCTTACCTTTTCATACAGCAGTGTTCCTTCTCACATGAAAATATCTAATGAAGAAGAGCCGGCCTCAACACAAGAGTGGGTAAATTTCAACAGTGATGTAAAATGGAATCTAACATCCGGGGATGGAAACAAAAAAGTATATGCCCTCTTCAAAGATAGTGTAGGAAATGAATACGGGCCTATTTCCAGTGAAATAACTATAGACACAATAGCTCCTACAGGCAACAGTATCAGTATTCTACAAACAGAAGAATCCACATCTACCGCTGTTGGAAGCTTTACTTTAGTGGATGATTTACCGGTTTATCTTCATTTTAATATAGCTGATGAATCAACAAAAGAAGTTTATTACAATATAGGTCCGGCCACAACTACTGTTCCTACAGAGTTTTACAGTTTATCATCTCCATATAACCCAATAGAATTAAATCTAACTAACCTTTCTATCGGTGACAATAAAATGTGGGCATATTTCAAAGATGAAACAGGGAATAAAAGCTCTATAGAAAGTACTCAATTACGAATAGAAGGGCCTGAAATAAGTATAACTCCAACCAGCGTTAATCTTACTGCAGAACAAGAACAAACCTTTACAACAGAATTAAAGAACATTACTTCTTCTGAAGTAGGTTCGATAAAATGGTTAGTAGCAAGCGGTCCAGGTGTAATTAATTCAGATGGCATATATACAGCACCTTCTCTTATATATGCTTCTCAAACAGTAACAATAAGAGGGGAATCCTCCTCAATTCCCTCACTATATGGCCTAGCTCAAGTTAACCTCAAAACCTCTTTAGAAATTGCTTATCTACAGAATAATGGGGAATACACTAAGGAACCTCTTTCAAAACAAATAATGCCGGGAGAAATTGCACGCTTTACAATTTTGGTTCTTCATTCATCCCAAGGAATTAAACTTACAGCAAACCCCACAATAGGTTATGCTACAGTCAGTAATCCAATAAAAACTGATAATGGAAGTATAGCGACAATAACTTATACAGCTCCAAACTCTTTAACCGATGTTGCGAATATTACCTTAAATTTTAACTCCATTGAAAAAACATCTTTAACGGGCAAAGTTAACTGTACTGTTTCAACAGGAGCAAACATAACCCTCACCCCATCTGCATATGTTGCCCAAAGAAATAGTCCTATCAATATTCAAGCAGAAATAGCCAATACTTTAGAAGATAC
>JAFXRA010000141.1 GCA_017526725.1 Candidatus Rifleibacteriota bacterium | reverse complement strand
CCAGCTATAAAACCGCCAACAGCGCTAATAGCAGCACCTATAGCACCTGCGAAAGCAGATACGGCACCTATTACTCCGCCGCCTATTGCAGCAACGCCACCAACGATAGCAGCACCAATACCACCAATTCCACCAGCACCTGCGATAGCACTACCAATTGCAGGAGCAGCAAGTGCAATACCAGCACCAGCAGCAACGCCTACAGCACCACCGATTAAAGCACTCTTCTTGTCAATCTTACCGAATGCTGGAGCAGGCTGGAAAACAGTGTAGTCTACCAGCATGAGAAGAGAAAGAACCATGCAAAGTAAAACTTTAGCCCTTTTCATTTTGATACCCCCAAGTATGAAACTTATTTAAACTTATGATTTGGGTTCTGGGTGTGTACCCTTACCTTTGTCTTTATTTTACTTATGAAAATGCAAAGCGTCAAGAGGTCTTTTTAATTTTTTTATTATTTTTAATTTTACCACTGACTCTATTGCTTTCTAATCCTTTATTAACTCACAAAACAAAGTATTCCTTTTTTTTATTTTGTTGTTGTTAACAGCAATTGAAATTGCCTTTTTACTTCCTAAAAATACCATTGTTTTTTTAGCTCTAGTTAAACCAGTATATATTAAATTACGCTGAAGCATCATATAATGCTGAGTATGAGCAATCATAACCACAGCAGGATATTCACTTCCCTGAGATTTGTGAACTGTTATTGCATAAGCATGAGCGAGATCAACAAAATCAGCAGTCTGAAAAACAACAGTACATTGCGGAAAATCTATGGTAATTTCCTGCTCTTCTGTAGAAATACTTGTTATTGTGCCAATATCACCATTGAATACATCTAAGTCATAATTATTTCTAAGCTGAATAACCTTATCGCCTTCTCTAAAAATACGATTGGCATGATTAATCTCATTCTTATTTGGAGCCGGCGGATTCAATATTTCCTGCAAAATACCATTCAAAGCAATCGCACCTAATGGACCTCTGTTCATTGGAGTCAAAACCTGTATATCGGTTATAGGATAATACCCGAATTTTTTAGGCAGACTTTTGGCAACAACATTCTTTAACAAAGAAATTACTTTATCAACCTGCTCTGCCTGCAGAAAATAGCAGTCTGTCTGAGTCTGTCCATCAGGAACCGTCAAATCCGGCATCTCCCCTTTATTTATAAGATGAGCATTTTTAATTATCTTTGAAGACTCAGCCTGTCTGAAAATAGTATTTAACGTTACTGTTGGAACAATTCCAGAACGGATTAATTCATTAAGCACCAGGCCAGCACCAACAGAGGGTAATTGATCAACATCTCCAACAAGCACTAGAGAAGCTCCAACGGGAATGGCTTGTATTAAAGAATAAAACAAATTCATGTCAACCATTGATGCCTCGTCTATTATCAGCACATCGCAATCTAAAGTGTTAGCAGAATTATGCTTAAATCCATGAGTCTGATGGTCATATTCCAAAAGTCTATGAATAGTAGAAGCGTTAAAGCCGGAAACCTCAGCAAGTCTCTTGGCGGCTCTGCCAGTAGGACTAGCTAATAGAACCCTGTGCCCCATATATTTATGAGCCATTACAACGGCTTTAAGAGTAGTTGTTTTCCCGGTGCCAGGGCCACCAGTTATAATCAGAAATCCATTAGTAAGAGAAGTTTCGACAGCATATTGCTGAACATCACTCAGATTTAAACCATGCGCAACAATAGCCTTATCCAGAACAGCTATAAGCTGCTCTCTAGGAATATTCCTTTTAGATATAGCCAGTTTTTTTACATAACCTGCACTTTTAGATTCAGAGTAATAATTGTTAGGCAAATAATATAATTTTGAATCATTATATTCTCTGACTATTATTTTTTTCTGAGCGGCTAGCGTTTCTAAGGCATTGGTAATAACCGAGGCTTCATTTATCTCTAATGTTTCTTCAGCTAATTTAAGCAGTTCTTCAAAAGTCAGATACAAATGACCTTCTTTACAAACAGAATTCAAAACATAAAAGATTCCTGACGTTACTCTTCTAGAGTCATTACCTTTAATACCAAATTCAGAAGCAATATCATCTGCTTTTTTAAAACCTATGCCAGGAATTTCTTCGGCTAAAATATAAGGATTTTCAGAAACTTTTTTAACAGCCTCTTTATCGTATCTTTTAAAAATTCTTGAAGCATAAGCAGTAGAAATGCCATGCCCCTGCAAAAAGACCATAATATCCTGAACAGATCTATGAATAAAGAACCCCTGAGATATCTTATCAGCTTTGCCAGGACCAATGCCAACACATTCAGCTAGTTTTTCCGGATGATTTTCTATTATATCTAAAGTATCTATTCCAAAAGTATTAACCAACCTCTTTGCGGTAACAGGTCCTATTCCTTTTATCAAACCAGAACCAAGAAATTTTTCAATACCCTTAAGAGTTGCAGGCTTTAAAACAGCATATTTTGATGTCTGGAACTGCATTCCGAAAGTTGGATGACATGCCCAGGTGCCGTAAGCCTTTATTTCTTCACCAGGTTGAATCATACAAAAATTGCCTACCAGAGTAACTCCGTTAGGATAATCACGTCCAGAGGCTTTTAAAACATGATAACCATTCTGCTCATTGGCAAAGGTTATTCGTTCTATTGTAACTATAATGCTTTCCGTATCCACAAAAAAGATATTATCACATTAATCTCTTCATTCCAATATCATTGACTTTTATATAGATAAAATGATAACTTTCAGCCCATGAAAAAAAATATTTCATTATCTATTGCAATTCTTTTTGCCTTTTATCTGGTATTCGTTCAGAATGACCCCTGGCGTCATATTTCACCAGATAAGGTTTATACAGCTATTGTATCAACAGATGGAAGTATTGTACCCGGACATTCACAGGATTTTCTGATAAATCTTTTTAAAAATACTGATAACCAAAGATCCTTTTCAGGTCATATCAAAGCCGGTGTTAAGTTAAAGATGCAGTTAACTGACGGTACAACAAAAGAAGATACTGTTCCTTTAAGTTTCTTGAAACCTGGTAAATTTATATGCAGTTATCTTTTCCCAGAAAACCTGGAAGAAACCAATGTTGAAATGATTGTTTTTCCAGGCAGAAGAATAGATAAACCCATATTAACCTGTAAAATACCTGTAAAAAATGAAAAAGCAGTGGTAATCAAGGAACCTGACAAACAGGTTTTCACAGGCGATAATATACATTTTGAACTTGCTTCTGTAGAAAAAGCAACAAGTTTCCCTTCCTTTAAAACTCCTATAAGAGTTAAACTCATACCGCCTTCAGGTTTCACAACCATAAACCGTATAATCTCAACAGATACAGACGGACTTGCCACATTTGAAACCAACATACACCCCTCTTCTCCAGAGGGTACATACACTTTTGTATTCCAATCTGATAATTTTGAACAAAAAGTATTTGTAAATGTTAAAGATAAATCAGAAAAACTCATCGCCAATAATTTTCCTACCGTATATGAATTAATAGGGAATCCAAACGAAAACTCAGGTTTTATTTTTAATCTGAATTGTGAACCCCAAGGTTCTTTAATGGCTTACGGATGCACAGAATCAGAACATCGACAAATTGAAATATGGCAGAATGGTAAGCTTCAATACTATTCCAATCTCAAATTAGAAGGCGGGACTGTTTCACTTATTCTTCAAAAGCCGTTGTTAGCTGGTTGTCCAGTATTATTTAAAGTATGGCAAATAAATAAAGATAAGATTACGACACACGAAAAAATCAGATATTTGCCGCCTCATCAACAAAACAGAGCCAGTCTCTTCCTTAAAGATGTGAACTCAGAATTTCAAAATACAGAAAAAGACAGACTCTCTATTTTTTTATCTAGAAAGGCTTTATCGCAGGCCCTCCCAATATGAGTGTTGAAAACCTGACTAAAGTTTCTTCTCCCGATTTAAAAGGTGTTTATCCTGTTTCTAACAATGAAGTTCCACTAAGTTACTATGAAAACCTTCTTCAAAAAGATGAAGTTTCTGAAAATAATGAACTTCAAACGGGTTTCTTCTTAGCAGAAAATGAATTTGTTTTAAAAGAAAATAGCAAATGCACAATTTTGCTTGATACTACAACTTTTTTAACCCATTATTTAAAGCATATAAGCAGCAAAAAACTCGGTCTTGAAAGCATTCTGGAAGAATCTATCTGTAGAGCAGACAGATATAATTATCTGGGTCTACAAGACCAGAAAAAAGAGTTAGAAAGCCTGGAAGGACTATTAATACCTATTTCAGAAATTTATAGTTACTTAAATAGATTTCCGCAGAAAAAAGCCCTTTACTCACCACAAATATTAAGCTGCGTAAATAAATTGAAAAATATAATCTTTATTCCTGCTGAATACACTTTTGATATTTCAAATGTTAAAGAAGATAAACTTAACTATTTACCTATGCTGGATATTAAACCAGTTTCCAGAAGCCTTCAGAGCATTCAGGGCTTGTTGAAACCAAATGGGAAAATTCTCTTAAAAAAAGGTGGCAAATCTTCTGAATTAGAATTAAACAATCCTGGAATAGATATTTCTTCAAAAGACTGTGATTCTATTACGATTTTACGTTCAACTCCGATTATTATAGAGGTCAATTAGTTTTCTTAGAATTGCTATACTTCCCCTATTCCTTGTGTACGGTTGAAATTACGCCAATTTCATTGTATAATCATAATATGAGACGTATTACATTACGCAAAATTTTAATATGTTTTCTGGCTATTATTTTAATAGCCAATCCTTTATTTGCCTGTGATGATACGTTAGTAATGCTACTGACAGCGAAAAACCCAACCAGTGAGTTTTCAAAATCAATAAGAAACTTTATGAATTCATTAACTCTGTTAGGTACTGCATTAAAATATACTCCTAAAGATTCATACGACACCGAAGTCGAAGGAATGCTATCTGCCTGGATGGAGTTTTCTAAAAAATATATGACCAACCCTCCTGAAGAAGCTAAAAACGATCTCCATTGGGTTGAAAAGATGAATGACACAGCTAAAAAAATTGGCGAAATAAGAAAATTAGTTAACAATAAAGAATTCTTAAAAGCTCATAATGGAGTTTTAGAACTTAGCAACACTATCGGTACATTCTTTGAAGCCGTAGGTATTACAGACGAAAAGCAGGTATTCATTACCGTTTCAGCAAATTTAAATGACCTTCAGCGCCTTGTAGAAAGCAAACTCTATAAGGAATCAAAAGAAAAACTAGTTAGTATTCAAAAAGATTTAGATAACTTAAAGAAATACACATCAGAAGATGATATCTCTTCAGCCTCAAATACAGCAATGTTAATCAATACTGTTAATCAGGCATTAGAAAGCAATCAACCCTCAGAGGAGATTGATATAACCGTTTCAAAGCTTAGAACCAGCTTTGAAGAACTGCGTTCAAGAATACTCATGCAAGAATGGTTTTCTGAAGATGATTCTCAAAAGGAAGGAATGTAACTATGCTAAAGGTTTCTGTCATTAAAAGTAAAACCAAATGTGCCAGTTGTGCTGACACAGAAAGAATATGCAAAGAAATAGCAGCAAAATATCCTGATGATATAGAAATAAAAATTCTTATTGATGGAGAACCTGAAACTGCTGATTTTGGTTTGTATTCAACCCCTGTTGTTGCTCTAGGATATAAGATTTATTCCATGGGCAAACCCGTAATAAAAGAAAAAGTTGAAACCTGGGTAAAGAAAGAACTTGCTCTATTACAAAATAGTTAAGCAGATTCTAACCCAAAGCTTTTTGTTTTTATTTATGAAAGACACCATTCATTAAGGTTAACAATATATGGTAGAAGCATTTAACGCCATAATAAACTGGTTCGAGAGTTTTTTAACAACCTGCCATTTAGGCTGGATGTGGCCAGGATTCGCTGAAGCAGGTAAATTTATCGGTGAACATTTGTTTTCAGGAATGATTCCAGCTTTCTTTATTGCTGGTGCAATAGCTATTTTCATAGATAAAGACAGAATTACCAAATACATGGGAGCCAAAGCCAATCCTTTGGTTTCTTATCCTGTAGCTGCCCTTTCAGGAGGTATTCTAACTGTTTGTTCCTGCGGAGTAATACCTATTTTTACAAGTATAATGCAGCAAGGAGCAGGAGTTGGCCCAGCCTTTACCTTTTTAATGTCAGCACCGGCAGTTAATCTAATTGCCCTGTCTTATACAGGCACTCTGTTAGGCACAGAATTCCTGATTGGCAGAACCTTAGCAGTGTTTTTCAGCGCTATAGGTATTGGAATATGCATGCGTTTCTGTTTCCCAGATAAAGTATATGAACCTATTCAATCTAAGTATGTAATAGTGGAAGAAGAAACAAATTATACAGATTCTCAACTGGCATTATTCTTTATAATACTTATTTCAATAATGCTTACAACAACAGGAATACTTGATAAATATACCGTTAGTATCACATCTTTCATTGGAATCACATCCAGTTTTTACAGCCGATTATCTTCTGTGGCCTTAGAAATAGTCATTCTGGCTTTATGGGCTTGGAAAATCTTTGATAAATATGAAATAAAGCTTTGGATAAAAAAGTCATATCAATTATTTATAATGATATTTCCTAAGGTGTTAGCCGGTATATTTGTCTGCGGAATAATCGGTAAAATTTTTATGAATGATTTATACAAGTTCCTGTCGTTCTTTGAACATAATACTCTCTCCGCCAATCTGGTCTCATCAGTTATGGGGGCCTTGATGTATTTTGGCACAATTGTCGGCGTTACGATTGTATCTACTTTGAAAAACTTCGGGATGCATGCCGGCCCATCACTGGCCTTGCTTTTGTCTGGTCCCGCAGTCAGTTTACCAAGTATTATTGCATTAGTACCAATTGTAGGCAAAAAGAAAGCTTTCACTTTTCTTTGTTTTGTTATGATTTTTAGCGCTTTATGCGGTATTATATTCGGGCAATTTTGTAATTAAACATAATTATCAGTTTTAGAAAGGATAGATAAACAATGAAAGACTCTAACGAAGAATTAGAAAAGATTCAGGAACTATTTTCCCAAGGGAAGTATATGGATGTTCAGCCTCTTTTAAAGGATTATCTATCCAAATACCAGGACAACCAGCTTGCCTATAAACTCTACGGAAATGTTCTGGCCTATAATGGATATTTAAACAAAGCCAGACTTGTCTGGAGATACGCTTTAAAAAAATTCCCTGAAAATACGGATATTCTTTATAATCTAGCTCTATCAGGCGTTGTCTCAGGGAAAAAGAGCAAAATCTACCTTAAGAAATTACTTGATATCACTCCTGACGATACAGAAGCAATTTCTATGCTGGCTCAAATAGCCAAAGATGAAGGGAACTACAAACTAGCAATAAAATATTGGAAACATAGCTTAGAAATTCAGCCAGATAAAGTTGAAACAATGAATAATATTGGTGTTTCTTATGCTATTCTGACAAACTACGGTCAAGCCTGCGTCTGGTATAAAAAAGCCCTTGAAATAGACAGCGATTATGCCCTGGCTCATTTCAATTTAGCAACTGCATTATATGAAATTGGCGAACTGAAAGAGTCTTTGGAAAATGCTGAAAAAGCAATGGAATTAGACCCGACTACTCATGCCCCGCAAGCCTTATCATTAATAAGACAAATAAAGAAAAGACTTGATATTAAGAATTAAAAATTAATTCAGCAGCCTTTCATCTATATCCTCTTCATAGAAGGATTCTTCTGTGTTCTTTCTGATTTGACCCATTAATGCAGCTTCTCTGCATCGCAAATTGCCGATTTCTTTCTTTAGCAGTCTGTTTACTTCATTGGCAACATTTAGTTCTCTTAAAGCTTTGACGTAACGTTTTTTCAACTCATTGAAATTATCACTCAATCTTTCTGTTTCACATACAGCAGAAGATATTTTACAGAGAATAAGTTCTAAGGTATTTTCATCAACAGTTTCAGTTAATTGTTTTTGTTTCATCAAATGTATCCTAGTATTAATGGGTACATTTGATATCGTTTTGAGTAAAAAATTTTTTAACGATAAAATAGAAATATTATTCTAAAAATTAAAGCAGAAATTATAAGGGTTTCACTTCTGTATTAGAAGTGACTGAACACATATCTGTTAAAGTTATTCTATCATCTTTTGGATGTTTGCACCATATTTTGAAAGTGATTATATTCTTAACATTCATAACAGGATCACCGCCAGAACCATCTTTTTTATAAGCAATACCTCTAACTGTAGACACTTCATATGAAGAGATATCTACCTTGCTTACATCTATTATGAGTTCACTGCGCCTTTTTAGTTTAGAACTTTTTACACTAAAGTGCTCATCTAAACCATATGCGCGGTCTGGTTTAACCCTTGTATCATATTCTGATTCAAATTCTTCCATATATATTGACCCAAGCTTGGTAATAGAAAAATCTTTACTCGGCTCAAGAACAAATCTTACCCAAGTAATGATTCCAGGAGTGTAGCCGCTGCTATAATCTTTTTCTGGTTCACTAATAGGGAAATACATCAGAACTTGAGATTTATCAGAAGGAAATGTATTCCCTTGCATTGTATGCAATTCATATGCGTCTGAAGGATTCTCATCTATATTGCGCAAACGTCCGGCATTATCGTAATAACGTTTTTCTTTAAATGGAATTACTTTAATAATTAACTTAGGGGGATTGGTATTAGTATAATTTCTAACCAAGGTTGACGGATAAGACATTTCTTTCATTTTAATGCCAATCTGTCTTGTAGCATTTCTTAGCTGACCTATGCTCTGTTGAATCCAAAATCCTTTCTGAGTTTCTTTTCTTGCATAAGACATAACTCCGGCACCTATTCCAAAAACAAGTGATAGAATTAATATAGACATACAAACTTCAACAAAGGTAAAAGCTCGTATGTTTTTTCTTGCAGCCATATTATCTCCCAGAAAAACGCGAAACAATGAATTCCTCATTCAAAGTGTCTATAAACGACTTATCGCCGCGTTCATCATGTTGAATTTTTGCCATAACGCTCAGTCTATAACTATCCTGAACCATTTTCATATCATCATTTGAAAGCACATATTCCAGTTTACTTATTTTAAATACTCCATTATAAGGGAACTTATCATCAGGAGCTTTGTTCGCTTTATAAAGATCATAACCCGGATATCTCCCATTTTCCATAGACATAGGCATTATTGAGCTTGATTCTGAATTCAGTAAAGCATTACCAGTATTTGCTCCATTATCGTAATAGTCATATATTTCTTTTGGAAGCAGAGAAATCTGAAGTTTTCCAAACTGCATGCCTGAATGTGCAAGATAATAAGCCTGCATTGCATAAATAGTCTGCTTTGTCTGATTACTCAGGTTCGTATTCGATTGAAACATCGTAAACATTATAATAGCAATAGCAAATGCAAAAAAGATTACAACTACAACAGCTATGCCTTTACGTTTTGAAGTCATATTTATCCTTCCAAATTAGACTTAAAGCCAACTAGAAACAAACTTTTTGCACGTGGATCTTTGTTTGGATCTACCCCTTTAAGCCAACTCCATTTCACTTGAACTATTACTTTTTTTACTAGATTATATTTGCCATCAGCATCTTTACTGGTAAGTTCATTAAGTTGAAACTCCCTGGTACTGCCATCTTTTCTTAATATATTTATTGTTAAGTTTTTATCTAAATCTACAACTTTAACCCGGGCTCTAATCCAAAAACCATTATAGTCATCTTTAATTAAAGCATCACCTTTAAAAATATTTAAATCAATCTGGCAGTTCCTATCGAATATTTCTGGTAGCACTTCATGCATAAATTTATTAGATCCCTCTACTTCTTTATAACCTTTTTTAACTGGGTCGTCTATTAAAGGATCATGAAAAACGCATGGATTCCCTTCTCTTAATGCGCGCCAAGGAATCTGAAACAGAATGGTATCCATTATCTGTTTTGCACGTGAAGTAGCCATTACTTCGACATAAATACGCTCGGTTTCTTGTACTGAATTATTAAGAAAATTAAAAACGGGCAGAAGAATTACAGCAAGTAACAAACATGCTACAACAACTTCTATAAAAGTTAGACCAGATTTATTTTTAATCTTATTAATAATTCTCATATTATTATTTTACTACATATTAGCTAATTAGACAATAAGTAGCACAAAATAGTATTTAATCGTTTATACCAAATAAGACATTCTCTTTCGAGAATGTCTTATTTATTATTATTATTGAATGTCTAATGGAATAAAGATTATTTCTCTATTGCCAGCAACATCAGAAGCATCTAGATACAAATAAGGATTTTCTGGTATCAGGAATTTTGAGAAATCAATTTCAGATTCATTTACAGGAGATACAGGAGTAGGTTCTCCACCAGCACCTGCACAAACTCCGTATTTAATTTTATCTGTATCTAATTTGAAATTATCATCTCCAATGACCTTGATTTTAATAACAGCATCTTTACTTAAACGAATTCCACCGTCCTCATTAGAAATAATCATGCTGTTTCCAAGTTCAAAGCCCTGAACTATTCTATCTTCTTCTGAAGCATTAAATAAATCGCCGCGGAAACATATATCTGCTGTTTTAGGCAAAGGGAAATGATTCGGGGGATTTTCCACTGGCCATAACGAACCGGACTGCCCGTTAACTATACTAATTTCCAAACCGCATTCAGGTGGAGTTATATCTTTGACTTTAAACATAGAAGCAGCACTAGAATTTGCAAAGCAGGTCATAGTATTCCCTTCTTCACTAATATACTGCATCTTTCTTGAACTATGACAAGTCACAGAACCATTATCTGTTGGGGTTGTTGGAATTATTACCATTTGATTAACAGGAAGATTCTGATCAATTACTGGAGCCAAAAAGGTCTTTTCTTTAGACCAGTCGTTGACATGCCAAAGAGGCAGTGCTTTATCTTCTAACCACTGAGCCTGATTGTATTCTTCCCCAGTAATAGATTTTGCTGGCGGATCATCAAAGAATATATTGGAATTGGCTGAAACGGTCAAAGGTTCATCTTCTGTTACTTCTTCTGGAAGTTTTGCGCCGTTCTCATCTCCGATTGTCATGTCTAATAAAGGTGCAGAAACCTGCGGCTTAGTAGGTAAATTTGCAGAATTACCTGTCAACCATGGAGTTTCACCTTCGTCAGCATTTGAATCTTCTTGTGCCAACAAAACACCGTTAACGAACAAACCTAACAATAATACTAACAAGAGTTTTTTATTCATTATTAAACAATCACCCTAATCAATATTATCTGTTAGTACTGCCTTCAAAACTAGCAGAAGTATTAACTATATAAAGAGGAGCCTTAATTTTTGTAAGAT
>JAFXRA010000140.1 GCA_017526725.1 Candidatus Rifleibacteriota bacterium | reverse complement strand
TGGATGACTTGCAGGATATCGGCAATGCAGACGAAGAAGGCGGAGATCTCGACCAGCTTGGCGAATTGGGTGAAAACGACGCACCTATCATTCGTCTTTGTAACCTTGTTATTTCTCAGGCTGTTCAAAACGGTGTTTCAGATATTCATATCGAACCATTCGAAAAAGAACTTCGTATCAGATATAGACAAGATGGTGCTCTGCATGTAGCAATGTCACCGCCAAAGAAAGCTACTGCAGCTATTACTTCACGTATTAAGATTATGTCGTCTTTGAACATCGCAGAAAAGCGTTTGCCCCAAGACGGACGTATTAAGATTAAAGTTCTTAACCGTATGATCGACCTTCGTGTTTCTGTTCTCCCTGTTATTTGGGGCGAAAAGATAGTTATGCGTATCTTGGACCAGACTTCATTGAAGGTTAACCTCGAAGACCTTGGTTTTGAACCTAAGACTCTTGAAAGATTCAAATCTGGTATCGATGCTCCTTACGGAATCATCTTGGTTACTGGTCCTACTGGTTCTGGTAAGACAACAACACTGTATTCTGCTCTAACATCTGTTAACTCAATTGACACAAACGTTATGACAGCAGAAGACCCTGTTGAATACATGCTTCATGGTGTTAACCAGGTTCAGTGTAAACCAGAAATCGGTCTTACATTCGCTGCAGCACTGCGTTCATTCTTGAGACAAGACCCTGACGTTATCATGGTTGGAGAAATTCGTGACTTTGAAACAGCAGAAATCGCTATTAAGGCATCTATGACAGGCCACTTGGTTCTCTCCACACTGCACACAAACGACGCTCCTGGTACTATAGGCCGTATCGTTAATATGGGTATTGAACCTTTCATGGTTACAACTTCTGTTATCTTGGTTCAGGCGCAACGTCTTGTTCGTAAGATTTGTAAAGACTGCAAGTATGAAATTAAACCTAGAGCAGAACAAATCAGCCAGTTTGGTATTACTCCAGAATTACTGAGACGTCTTGACTTACCTCACATCAATGAAAGAAACATGATGTTCTATAAAGGTAAAGGTTGCGAATCTTGTAACAACAACGGAACCAAAGGACGTGTTGGTATTTACGAAGTTATGATGATGTCTGAACGTTTGAGAGATATTATTCTTAACGGTGGTTCTACAGACGATATCAGACGTCAGGCAATTGAAGAAGGTATGTTGTCTTTGCGTGAATCTGCATTACGTAAAGCCTTAACTGGTATTACCACACTTGAAGAAGTTGTTCGTGTTACTATGGGTGACCACTAATTAATTAGTTATCAGATAATAGTAATTATAAATTAGGAATTAAAAGACAAAAATTTGCTTTTAATTCCTAATTTTTTAATATAGAATAGTTTATATGACACCCACTCTTTTAAGGAGAGCAATAAATGTTTGTTCTTAATGATCTTTTGAATCTTGTTATAGAAAACGGCGCATCAGACTTGCATCTTACAGTAGGAACTCCACCTGTTATCCGTGTTGACGGTGAATTAATTCAGACTGACCTTGATGTCTTAACTCCTATGGATACAAGATCTCTGATTTATAATATGCTTACAGCTGAACAACAGAAAGAATTTGAAGAAAACATGGAATTAGACCTTTCTTACTCTGTTCATGGCTTTGGACGATTCCGTGTTAACGTTTACAAACAAAGAGGTTGTATAGGTGCTGCATTCCGTATTATTCCTACCAAGATTCCAACCTTGGAAGAATTGAGATTGCCTGAAAAACTCCGTGATTTTACCAGATTGAGAAAAGGGCTTGTTCTTTTCACCGGTCCAACAGGTTCAGGGAAATCAACTTCTCTTGCTTGTCTTATAAATATCATTAACGAAACAAGAAGATGTCATATAATGACTATTGAAGACCCGATTGAATATTTGCATTATCATAAACGTTCAATTGTTAATCAGCGTGAACTTCACATTGATACAAAGTCTTTCGATGAAGCTCTCAGACGTGTTCTCCGTGAAGACCCAGATGTTATTCTCGTAGGCGAAATGCGTGACCTTGAAACTGTTGCTGCCGCTTGTACAATGGCTGAAACTGGTCACTTGGTCTTTGGTACATTGCATACTACAGACGCTGCCCAAACAGTAAACCGTATCATAGACATGTTCCCACCTCATCAGCAAGGCCAGATTCGTTCTCAGCTTTCTTTCGTTCTTAGAGCTGTTGTTGCTCAGCAGTTATTGCCAATAGCCAGTGGAAAAGGCCGCGTAGTATGTAACGAAATCCTTATTGGTAACCCGGCTGTAGCTAACTGTATAAGAGAACAGAAAGTTTCCGGTCTTTATACAGTAATGCAGACAAGTCATGAAGAAGGTATGATGACATTTGAAATGTCCTTAAGAGATCTTTATCTGCGTGGTGATATAACTCTTGAAGAAGCAATGGTTCATACTATGCATCCAAAAGAACTGGAAAGAATGCTCAAATCAGCCTAATTTTATTAATTAGTAATTTTAGTAACATTAAAAGCAGCTATTGTTTAAAATAGCTGTTTTTATTTTTAGCTGGTTTTCGTTGTTCAACTCCCATTACAAAAGGATTTAAACGTGATAAAAAAATTGTGTACATAATTTTTATTTTACCCCTTGACATAAAATCTAAATTTATATATATTTAAAGTGTCCGAAGGTTTTAAATTATTATTTATTATTTATTATTTTAAAGGAGTCCTGTTATGAAGAATCGTAAAGGTTTCACTCTCATTGAACTCATGATCGTTATCGCTATCATCGGTATTCTTGCTGCTATGGCAATCCCGAACTTCAAAAAAGCTCGTGCTTCAGCAAGACAAAAAGCATGCTACTCTAACATGCGTGTTATTCAGGGTGCTGTAGAAATGTATAATATGGACGTTTCTACTATGATGTCTACATTAGACCAGGGTATTTTGATTTCTGGTAAATACATCAAAGCAACTTCTCCATTGATTTGTCCTGAAACTTCTAAGAGTGGTCAGTATTCTGGTAGTGATCTTTGTGATAATGGCGAAATCATTTGTTCTTATCACGGTGGTTTGATTAAACAAGGTACTTACGATACTGAAAAGTAATTAGTTTCGTATAAAAAAGAGCAACCTTATGGTTGCTCTTTTTTTTTGCTAAAAATATTTACAATTCAAAATTTAATTCATATTATATAATTTCTATAATTTGTTTTAAGGAAGATTCATATTAATGATATACACAGAATCAATGCATTGGTTTTTAACTGTTTTTTTCTTTGTCTTTGGAAGCTTATTAGGCAGTTTTAGCAATGTTGTCGTTCTGCGTATGGCAATCAGCAGATCAGTAATTTTCCCGCCATCAGCCTGCCCAAAATGCAATCATCAATTACATGCAAAAGACTTAGTGCCAATATTCAGCTGGCTCTTTCTTCGCGGGAAATGCAGATATTGCAAAGAACCTATATCTATTCAATATCCATTAGTAGAATCTTTTATGGCTATAATTCTTTGTTTTTCGTTTTTCAAAACAGGCCCAGGCTTGCCTTTCATTTGTCTTGCATCAGGAATGGCAATATGGTTTGTAGTAAGCACTATTTTTATCAGAGGTGAAGTATTAAAACATCAGCCCTTCTTTTGGGCCATAGTATATTCTATTGTTTTAAAATATTTTCTAGTCGAAAAAAATATTTTTGATATAAATTTTTTGCTTATTATTGGTTTAGCAGTTTTAGTTGGATTAATTGCCAGCATAAGAAATAGCTGGGTTGAATTTACAAGATGGTCTTGTTTAGCTTTTCTGCCGTTTTTATATTTGCCACCCAATATCTATCCATATATTGCTGCAGTATCTTTATTGTTGGCGTCTTTTAATTTTTCCAAAAAACAAAGCAATAAGGTTAAATGGATACTCTATTTTATTCAATTAACAGGAATACTGACAAATATTTATCTTAACCCAACAAAACTTGCTTTTATTGAACCCTTTAGTTAATTAAGCCGCAGAATGGCGAATATAATAATCTGCTTCTTTTGCAAAATCGCTTTCTGGCAATAAATCTTTTATTCTTCGGAATCTTTCAATACTAGTTGGAACATTAAACTTTCTTTCTAATTCGCCAAGTCTAAGTAATATTTCTGCAGTTTCTTTACCATTTATAACCGCTTTGTTTAAAGCATCCATTTCGTCAACTTCTCGATCTATTTCATGGTAAATCTTTGCAAGCCTATAATATGCATCAGCATTATTTTCATTAAGCATTAGAATTCTTTGAAATTCTTCTATTGCTTCTTTATATAAATGCTTAGCAGCATAGAGTTCAGCTAAAACTCTATGAGCTTCAATATGCCCAGGCTGAACTCTAAATACTTTATTTAAAGTTCTTTCAGCTTTTTCAAAATTTTTATTTTTGATTTGAGAAAAAGCTAATTTTAACCAGAATTCTGATCTTGTAGGAGCTATTATCGTAAGTTCATGATATACTTCTTCCGCCATATCATATTCTTCTGCTCCTTCATAGAATTCACCCAGAGCTTTTCTATAAGACAAATTCTTGTCATCTATTGCAACAAGTTTTTCCATTGCTACAATAGCCTGGTCATAATCATTTCGTTTTGAATAACACTGAGCCATCAAATAGAGTGAACGATTAGCTAATTCAGTATTTCTTGAAGAAATTCTAAAGTGATTAATTGCTGCAGCATATTTATGCTGTCGGAAAAAACAGCTGGCCAAATTGAAATGAGCATCAAAAGCACTTGGATTATTATTAATAATTTTTATGAAACATTTATTGGCCTCATTGAGTTTTTCCTGCTTCATATATATTAAGCCTTTTGAAAACCAGGCTGTTTCGTTATTAGGATTATTATCAATAATCAAATTATATTGAGATAAAGCCCCATTATAATCACCATATAATCTGAGCTGTTCTGCAAGAGTTAATCGAATATCGTAATTATCAGGAGCCGCATTTGCAGCAAGCATCATAAAAGATATCTGCTTATTACGATTTCCTAACTTTTCATAAAGACTGGCGGAAGTAAGAAATGCCTGAACCAAACCAGGTTTTATAGCAAGAGCCTGTTCTAACTCAATTTCAGCATCTTCATATTTTGAATCCTTGATAAGACAGACTGAATATTCAACCATGATTTCAGCATCATTCGGAGCATTCTTCAGATACTTTCGAAATACTTTTTCAGCTTCATTATAGTTGTTATTTTTGGCATACAATCTAGCTAAACGCAACAAAAGTTTCAGATCTCCTGGAGTCTGAACTGTTTGTTGTTTTAATTGGCCAAGCAGCCCTGTTAGAACTTTTGGGCTATTTAACATTTTCCTTCTACCTTTTTTTAATAAGATATAAGACATAAGATATAAGATTTAAGATATAAGTGGTTAGAGGTTAGAACTTAAAATCTTTCTTCAATCTTCTGTCTTCAATCTTCAATCTTCTTTCTACAAGCTATGCATCTTCTCAACCAATGATTTTTTATCACCAGCTTTGAAAAAAGCAGAACCCATAACTAATATATCGGCACCCGCTTCATAAATCTTTTGTGCATTTTCAGCATTTACTCCGCCGTCAACTTCAATCTGAGTTTTTAAGCCTTTTGAATCAATCATTTTACGAAGAATTTTTATTTTTTCTAGAACAGGTTCTATAAATTTTTGTCCGCCAAATCCAGGGTTAACACTCATAACCAAGACCTGATCACATTGTTCCAGAACATATTCTACATCTTTTGGAGAAGTTTGAGGATTTAAAGTAATTCCTGAAGCCATCCCTTTTTCTCTGATGGCTGTAAGATATCTATGAGAATGTTTACAAGCTTCTATATGAAATGTTAATCGGTCTGCTCCAGCATCTTTATAGGCATCTATCCAACGTTCTGGTTCTTCAATCATTAAATGGACATCAAAAATCATATCGCTATGCGGTCTGAACATTTTTATAACTGGAGGACCAAAAGTCAGATTAGGAACAAAATGTCCATCCATTACATCAACATGAACCCAATCGGCTCCTGATTCTTTAATCGATTTGAGTTCTTCACTCATTTTAGAAAAATCAGCTGAAAGTATAGAAGGAGCTACAAGTGCCTTTGATCTCATATATAATTACCTGCCATTTACCAGAATAGTATTAAAGTAACCATTATTGCCAAAACAAAACCAATTATAAAAACTGGGCTTTTCATTATATTTTTATCTTCTGCCCATTCACTAGACTGATTTTTCACTTTTTTAGCACTTTTGGTATTCTTTAAAAGTTTTAAATATGGTGCTGATTTCGGTGGAACAGACTTCAAACCATCTTTTTCTTCTTCTGCAACTTCATCACTCTGAATAGATAAAGCTAAATTACCGTCTACACATTCTTCTGCATAACCTAACTGCTGATTTTTAGAAGTTTTTGAATCAACAACTTTTAATACTGCAGCTGATGCAGAGGATTCAGAAGTTTTAACGGTTTCATTTACCCCACTGGCAACTACAGTGGTTGTGCTATTGAACTTGTTGTTGAGTACATCAACAATATGCGAAGCCATAGACATTTGTCTTGAAACTTTGTTTCTAATAGTAGCCTGTCTAAAATCTCCAGCTAAGTCTGCAATAGCTTTTAAAAATTCTTCATAACTGTTAAAACGCTGATTCATTTCTCTTGTCAGAGTTTTTCTTATGAAATCAACTATTTTTCTCTGCTGAGAAGGTTCAAGTTCAGGATGTCTAATACGTAATTCTCTCTCAAGATTCATATCCCAAAGCTCATGAAGGCCACCAATTTTTCTTATTGGTGATTTACCAGCAAGCAATTCATATAAAGCTGTTCCCAAGAAATATAAATCTGCCTGTATTCCAGCATTTTCATTACGTTTTACAGAATTAGAAGAAATAAGTTTTAAGCGTGGAAGAGTAAACGAAAGAACGGTTACATGACCATCTTTCTTCCTTATAACATTAGATAGATTGATATTTCTATTTTCTATCTTATGATCAGCAGCGCATTGAAGCACCGCAGCAAGATCTTGTATGATTTTAACAGAGTCTGGCAGCGATAAAACTTCTTCTTTCATAACGAAATTGAGTTCTTTACCGCTAATAAGAGGCGAAACTACATAGGGACGATCTTCGAACATATCAAGATCTAGAATTTCTGCTATATTTGGATGTGAAAGACTTGCGAAATTCTTGATTTCTTCGCTGAAAATTCTAACTCTTTCAGCATTAACAGCCATTTCTTCCTTCATGAGTTTCAAAACAACTGTTTGACCAGTTGCCGCTTCAATAGCAGTGAAAATCTCATACATATAACTTTCAGAAAATACAGATTCGATTTTGTATTTATCGTTTATTATTTCGCCGATCATATTTACCTCCAGACTCTGTTTATCAGTCGATTTTTCTTTCTTCTACAGGAACGTCATTTATATATATTTGTATTTTACTATTCGGCACAATTGGCACTTTAACTTTAATACTATCTAAAGGCTTGTGAGTGCCGGAGTAAATCTGTTCTCTTCCATCAGGTTTTATATGTATGAATTTTACTTCCTTCGGCATAAAACCATCTGGCATTACATAAATAACATCCTTAGTCGGTTTCGTTGATTGGGGTTGGGAAACTGCCGATGTAGATGCTGGTGTTACTACAGGTTTAGCAACTATTTCAACATTTTCTTTAGGCTTTGATTCAACAACTACACCAGGTTTTTCCTGTTCTTTTTTGTTGGAATCACTGCTTGCTGGTGTTGGAGAAGTTATATTTGCCGGTTTAGTAGTTTCAACAACTCTCGGAGTAGAAACGATATTGAATTCAAACTTTTTAATATCTTCTGCTGTAGCAGTTCCAGAATCACTTCCAGAAGATACTAGAATATTTACAACTTCGCCTTTTCTCAAATGAGAATAAGGAGACGGGGAAGTTGAAATAACCTGATATTTTGCTCTGTTAGAATCAGGCTTAGAATAAGTTCTGCCAATATTAAAGCCCCATGATTTGATTCTTTCTTTGGCAGTATCCAAGTTAATACCTGTTAAATTTGGCAAAGGAAGAGTTTCTGGCTTTTTACCCAAGCTAATCAAAAGATCAACATTCTTATTTACTCCATATTCTTCAGAAGACATAGGAGATTGTCCTACTATTCTGTCTGGAGAAATCTTATCTGAGAAAACGTATGCAGAATTACCTAGAATCAATTGAGAATTCATAAGGGCTACATCTACTTCTCGCATGCTTTTCCCAATAAGATTAGGAACATTAACCTTCTGAAGTCCAAGAGATACAGTAATCAAAACCTGTTTGCCAGGTTTTACCAATGTTCCTGGATCTGGATACTGAGCTATAACATAACCTTTAGGCTGTCGATCATCATACTTTTGATCGCGGGTTACAACTTCAATATTTGGTGGTTTTATCTTCATGACTTCAGTTGTGTGTCTACCTCTGAAATCAGGCACAAGAACATTTCCACCGCTTCTATTGAAGAACTCGTTTAATTTTTGGTAGGCGAAAATACCTCCGCCAACTAATATCGCTGCAAGAATAACTAATAATATAGTCATCTTCAGCATTACGCCTAAACATGAATCACTGCTTTTTTTCTTGCCCATATGCCTTACCTGCAAGTTGACCGCAAGCTGCCATTATTTCCTGACCACGAGATTTTCTAACTGTTACTGGTATGCCTGCTTTTTTTAAGATTTTCCTGAACTCTTTTTCATTCTTTTCAGGAGACTGTTCGTATTCAGAACCTTTAAATTTATTGAATCTCACAATATTTACATGAACAAGTAAACCTTCACAGAAGTTTACTAGATTCATAGCATCATTATATTGGTCGTTTACGTTCTTAAGAAGAGTTACTTCAAGAGTTACCCTGCGGCTGGTCTTTACGCAATAATCATTAATGGCTTCCTTGAGTTTTTCTAATGGATATTTTTTATTCATTGGAACCAGAATATTGCGTGCATGATTATCTGCAACATGAAGTGAAACCGCTAGATTTACTTCTCCCGGTCTGTCAGACAATTCTCTTATACCGTCTATAACACCTGAAGTGGAAATTGTAATTCTTCTTGTTGCTAACCCCAGCCCTGTTTTGTCTGTAAGAATATCTATGGCTTCAAAAAGAGCTTTTCTATTGGCAAAAGGTTCTCCCATACCCATAAACACGATATTGGTAGGCTTCTGCCCAGTCTTCTTAACCAAAATCATAACTTGAAGAATCATTTCTTCTGCTGATAAGTTTCTTTTGAAACCCTGTTTACCAGTCCTGCAAAAAGCACATTTCACAGCACAACCTACTTGTGTTGAGAGACAAAAAGTCATACTCTCTTCGCCTGGAATTGCTACAGCTTCAATAAGTTCTCCGTCAGCTAATTTTATCAGAGCTTTTCCTGTTTTATCTTCAGAATCTATTTCATACTTTTCTACAGGAGGAAGTATTTTAGGAAAAGCCTCTTTAAGCTTTTGCCGGTCAGATACAGATAAATTTGTCATTTCATCAAAAGAAAAGACAAATTTTTTAAATATCCAATCACGAATCTGGTTACACCTAAAAGCAGGCATTCCAAGTTCCGTAATCCTTTTCTTTAATTCTTCAATACCAGATAAAAATAAGCTATTTTCGGCCATTTTATACCCTTTCTTTTTTTAGGGTATCGGCAGAATATGCTAGAGAGATTATAGGAAAAAGGGATAAGGGAGATAAAAGATATAAGACCAAAACTTGAGATATAAGAAATGAGAGAAGTCTACACATTTGTCATAAAAAGTATAGCGTATGGGCTTTAGCCCTGAAAGCTATACGTTTATGAAAATGGGTAGACTATAGTTGAGAGGTTCTAATTGTTCAAATTGTTCGAGTCGTTCAAATTGTTAACCAATAATTCGAACCAAATCTAACGATTTGAACTATTCGAACCTTAGAACACTTCGAACGATTATAAACAATTACCACAAGCAGCTATGCTGCTGTCCCACAACGAAGTGTCCCACAGCGCAGCGTTTCACTTCCAACCCTTCCAACCCTTCCAACCCTTCCAACCCTTCTAACAACTTCCACAGGCTGTGAAACAGCCGGTTCCACAGATTGCGACAGCAATCATTCCATAGTGAAGCGTTGACATATTTCTTAAATCTTGTGTCTTGTAACTTGTATCTTATATCTTTAATCTTAATTCAGATTGAACTTATCCAGCATATCGCCCATCATTTGAACTAAAGTTAAAAGTTCTTTAGTAACATTGATGTATTGTCTAATATGAGCTAGCTGTTCATTAACAGCAGAAGCAACACGTTTTGTTCCTTCTGAAGTTATTTTTGTTGCGCCTGTTATGCTTTCAATACTGCCTCTTAAAGAATCAATATTCTGAGATTGTTCAGTTGAAGCATTACTTATATCCTGAATCATTTTATTAACGTTAGCAACAGAAGTAACTATTTTATCAAGATTATTACCAGCTAAATTAGCAATATTAACGCCTTCGATAACTTTTGTGGCACCTCTATTGATTGTTTCAACTGCTTTACCGGTTTTCGTCAACATTTCTTTAATTTTTTTACTAATGTCTTCAGCAGCTTCACCAGATTCTTCAGCCAATTTTTTAACTTCATTAGCAACTACGGTGAAACCTTGTCCGTGTTCCCCAGCTCGAGCAGCTTCTATAGCAGCATTCAAAGCTAAAAGATTTGTTTGATATGCAATATTTGTAATTGTATTAACTATTTCTCCGATTTGCTTACTTGCAGAGTTTAGGTTTTCAATAACATCTTCAAGACCTAGAACTTCATCTTTTATTGATTCCATCGTATCAATAGTTTCACTAACAGCATTTTTACCTTCACCAGCTATTGCCGCTGTTTCAGCACTATCTGTTGCAGCTTCATGTGAACGGTCCGCAATAGTTTGTGCAGATGCAGAAACTTCTTGAATATGAGCTGTAGTTGAATCTAGAGTATTGGCAATGTAATTTGAACTTCTTGATATTTCCTGAACATCTGTAAAAAACTGTTTAACGTTATCATCAGAAAAAACAGACATAACTGTTAAAGGTTCTAGTTTTCTGCCTATTTCCTGAGCAATTGAATATGATTCCTGAAGCAGAGTTTTGGCTGTTGCTAAAAAACTGTCAAACTGAATAGCACATTCAAGCATATCTTGAGATACTTTATCTTTTTCATTCTGAAAACTCTTTAAACGTTCTGTAATATTTTTAAAAGGACTCGTTGAATGAGTAATAAAGAACCATAAAATACCAATTGCAAATAAAACAAAAATGCTAGAACCGTAAAAAAAGATTCTTTGGCATATTTCAAGACTTTTTATTGCATTATCAAGCTTATCAAGATCATCATATTTGCTGCTGATAAATTCATCCAGACATCTTGCTTCCTGTGATTTAATTTCGATTATGCTGTCTGCTTCAGCAATTGCTTTATTCTTAGCCTGTATTAATTCTTCTTCTGTAAGAAAACGCGGTTTTACCTTTGAAGAAGCTTTCTCGGTTTTTTCTTCACCTTCTTCACCTTCTTCGCCCTCATCACCGTCTTCTTCTGATTTTTCAACTATTTCGACATCCTCATCAGAAGGCTTAGCCGCTTTTTTTGCAGGCTTGCCTCCTTCTTCATCCTCTTCTTCATCTCCTTCTTCACCTTCTTCGCCTGATTTATCCTTTTCTTCTTCATTCTCCATTTCAGCTAGTTCTTCAGGACTAATCTGGAAAGATTCAAGCGGCATCTCAGCAATTTCTTCCCTGCTAGGAGTTTCACCAATATTTTTCATTTGGCCGCAAATACCTTTTGCGCCGGTAATAACACCCCTTGTCTGGAAAATAACCCTGTGAAAACTAAAAATTAAGTTTGCTATTATAATTGGTGTAATAACTAAAAAGAATGCTAATAGCACTATTTTAGTCTGAAGAGATATTTTTGTCATTTGTTTTTACCACTTGAAGTTAAAGAGATGTACATATTGTATCACAAAGTATTGATTTTATCAGCAATTCTACTTAACTAAATAATGATTTTTCCCTGTCTTAATATTTTTGGAGGATAACTGGTAAAATCCGCGACAGTAGATGGAACTCCACTAGGCAGTATTCCATCATCAATTAACCAGTCTACTTCGTTTGAAAATTCATCTTCTATAACATCTGGATCAATATCTGAAGGAGCACCGGAACGATTTGCACTTGTTGTCAGCAGTTTTACGGGAAGATACTCCAATAGTTCCAACAATTCTTTATGGTTTGGTGCTCTAACCCCTATTGTTGGGAAACTGAAATCAGACAACTCGCCAGAAGAAGGTTTTTGAAGTATCGCCGTTAGACCGCCAGGCCAATTGGCGTTAATTATAGCCTTACTTTCTTTATCTGCTTTTAAACCAAGATTATCTAATTCTTTTACATTAGTCACAAAAAGAATAAGAGGCTTTCTTGAATCACGATTCTTTATTTGATAAACCTTTTCAATAGCTTCTTTTGATTCATATGAAACTGCAAATCCATAAAGAGTATCGGTCGGAATAACAGATACAGCTCCGTTCTTCATATCTTTACAGAATTGGTCTAAAGAAGATTTATCAGACAACAAATCTTTTATTTTGATTCTCTTCATTTATTAATTACCCCTTACACAATTGAAGAACAAAAAATCTTTCTTTATCAGCAAAGTCATTCCCTGCTTTTATTACTTTCCAACAGGGTGAAATCAATTTTTTTATTTCATTTCTCTGCCCATGACCATGTTCAAAAACAAAAAGACCTTTGTTTTTCAAAACTTTCTCTGTTTGTTTCAATAGTTTGTTAATTAACTCCAAACCATTTTTCCCGCCGTCAAGAGCTATTAAAGGTTCATAATCCAAAACTTCCGGCATTAAACTCTTTACTTCTTCAGAATCTATATATGGCGGGTTAGAGATAATCACGTCTAACGAATCTACTTGAAATACCTCGAGTAAATCGGATTTAATCAGATTAAGCCTTGGATTTAACTCAGAGTATTTTTGCAGATTACTTTTAGCTACTTCTAGAGCTTTATCGGAAACATCAACCAAATAACCAATAGATTCTTGAAAATATTTTGCCATTGCTAATCCAAGTATTCCAGTACCAGTACCTACATCAGCAAATTTAAAATCAGATTTTATGGAATTAGCTTTTATCGCTTCTACTGCAGCCAAGAAAACTTCTTCGGTTTCCGGTCTTGGAATTAATGCTCCTTCACCAACATTAACATCAAAATCTAAAAAACCCCACTCTCCAAGAATGTATTGTAAAGGTTCATGAGCTAATCTTCGGGTAACCATCTGTTGGAATTGGTTGATAAAAGTATCCGATGGTGTTTCAGACCAATGAAGAGGGAGTTTTGTATATTCTATTCCAAGTGCTTTTGAAGCAATTAAATTAACGTTGAATTTTGCGTCTTCAATACCAGCTTTTTCTAAAGTCTGAACTGAATCGTTTAAAAGTGCTTTTATTGTCTGAAAAGTCATTTTTTCAATAATTTCAATCTCGGACAGTTTTCAGTTCTCTTTTCCCTAATTAAGCTCCTCTTCAGCCAACTTACGAAGGTTATCAGCTTCTATTAATGCGTCTATAATTTCATCTAAATTGCCTTCCATAACTTCATCAAGCTTATAAAGAGTAAGATTTATACGATGATCAGTTAATCGTTGCTGAGGGAAATTATAGGTTCTGATTCTTTCGGAACGATCGCCACTTCCAACTTGATTACGGCGGTTTTCTGCTCTAGCACTATCTTTTTCTTCTTTAACCTTATCGAAAAGACGTGCTCTTAAAATTCTTATAGCTTTGGCTTTATTCTTATGCTGGCTTTTTTCATCCTGACAGCTTACAACTAAGCCCGTGGGTAAATGTGTAATTCGAACGGCAGAGTCAGTTCTGTTAACACACTGTCCACCAGGACCTGATGCTCTGAAAACATCTACTCTTAAGTCGTTTTCATCTATTTGTACATCGACTTCTTCTGCTTCTGGCAAAACTGCTACGGTAGCCGCAGAAGTATGAATACGGCCGCCAGCTTCTGTTTCCGGCACTCTTTGAACACGGTGTACACCACTTTCAAACTTTAGTTTCCCAAAAACACCATTGCCTTGAATCGAAAAGACAACTTCTTTTATTCCGCCTAACCCAGTGTCGTTCATGCTCATCAATTCGCATTTCCAACCCTGTTTTTCGGCATATCTAGTATACATACGATAAAGGTCGGCAGCAAAGAGAGCCGCTTCTTCGCCGCCTGTACCTGCACGTATTTCAAAAATGGTATTTTTCTGGTCATCTTCATCTTTTGGAATCAAAAGAAGACGAAGCTGGCCTTCCATTTTTTCTATTTGAGGCTTCAGTTCCGAAACCTCAATTTCTGCTAGTTCTTTAAGCTCTGGATCTGTTTCTGTTTCAACCATGCCTTCTGCGTCTTTAAGCTTTTTAAGCATAGAAACATATTCATCATAAGCATTAACTATGCCTTCCATCTCTGAACGCTTCTTGGCAAGACGCTGAAATTCAGCCTGGTTAGCAATAACTTCAGGATTTGTCAATTTGTCCGTTAATTCCTTGAAGTTTTCTTTAACAGATTCGAGCTTTTCTAACACTTTATCTTACATCCTGCCAATCATGGTTTCTACTAACTTAATGAAATAAACTTTAGCTTTATCAGCAGCTTCAACAACTTCTGCGTGAGTAGCTTTTGTTTCTGTTTCGCCAGTAGCGATATTGGTAATAAGGCTGATACCCAGAACACGTTTAACACCGCAGTGAGCAGCAACAATTACTTCAGGAACAGTAGACATACCGACAGCATCAGCACCTAAAGTTCTGAAAGCTCTTAGTTCGGCACCTGTTTCATAGCTTGGACCAGTAACTGCTATATAAACGCCTTTTTCTATTGGAGCACCGATTTCTTTGCCGACTTTTTCAGCTTCTTCGATGAGGCCTTTATTATAAATACCCTGTATTGCTGGGAATCTTACGCCAAGTTCTTCATCATTAGGACCAATCAATGGATTGGTGCCCATGAAATTAATATGATCAGTCATAAGCATAAGGCTTCCAACTTTATATTTTGGATTCAAGCCGCCAGCTGCGTTAGTAACGATAACATCTTCAGCGCCAATAGCGTGCATAACTCTCATGGCAAAAGTAACAGTCTGCATATTGTGGCCTTCATAAAAATGGAAACGGCCTTGCATTGCAACAACAACTTTACCTGATTTCTTACCAATAACCAATCTGCCAGCATGACCTTTTACAGTAGAAGCCGGGAAGTGAGGAATATCTGTATATTTGATTACTACAGCATTTTCTAGAGTGTCAGCAAAATCACCTAAGCCTGAACCGAGAACAACTGCTACAGTTGGTTTTTCAGTAATCTTAGAGAGAATATATTCTGCTGCTTGTTTAATTTTATTCTTCATATCATTAACCTTTCGTACACAAAAATTGATTTTTAAACCGTTAAAAAATTATCACGTAGCATGAAATGTGTCAAATATTTATTGAGGAAGATGGAAGATGGAAGATTGAAGGCTGAAGATAAAAGAAATAAGAATTGAGAGCATAGAGCGACAGAGCAATAGAGCAACAGAGCTTGCGGCTCTTGTGGAAAGTGGGACGATTGCTGACTCAAACTGTGGGACGGCAGCTGACGCTGCCAGTGGTAGTTGTTATAAGGTTTAGAAGGGTTATAAGGGTTGGAAGAGTTTGAAGAACTCGAGGTTCAAATGGTTCTATAAGTCTACACATTTGTCATAAAAAGTAATTCGTATGGGCTTTAGCCCTGAAAGAATTACGTTTATGACAATGGGTAGACTAAAAACTACTTTCCGGCTAGCATTATGTTAACAAGCTTAATATAACTACTGTTTGGGAACTGTTTTTGAAGTATCTGTGAAACTCTATGCGCTTCTTGAATATTTCCTAGTTCAGCAAGTATTCTTATAACATAATATAGTGAACCTTCTTTTACTGCTTGGTTACTTGAGTTTTCAAAAGTTCTTTTAAATCCAAAATATGCACTAGTTACAAGACCTGTAGCATATTGCGAATAAGCTCTTAAAAATTCATATCTGTCTACAGGTATGTTTCTTGGATCTGGTTTGAATTGCTTAAGCAAATAAAGAGCACCTTGAGGATTACGTTCCTGAATATAACATTCTGCTAATAAATAAGCGGCTTTTTGAAATTCGCTATCGTTTAGGCCGCCATATAAAGCGTCCGTTAAAGCCAGTCTGGCAGAAAGGTATTCGCCTTCATCAAAATATTTAACACCCTTCATCATATTTTCTCTAGCCGTTGAAGGACGCGTATTAGCAATAAGAGTATTCTTTATAAACTGACTAGAATACTGATTCATAACGTCTTCAGTAAGACCATTAAAACACACAGATAGTTCCTGATTTACATTTCCAGATTTCATCAGCTTTTTTATAAAACGGTGAAAGGCTTTTACTCCGAAAGTTTTAACCAAAAAACTAACTTTTAGATAGTTCTCAACGTATTTTTCCAAAGAAATAGGGTTACCATGAATGTTTTCATCTTCACCACCAATAGCATTAATATCAAACCCTTTTCTTGTAAGAGCTTTAATTCTTGCTAAACCTTGGTCAGCAGTATGAACCGCAGTGCCTTCTTTAACCCACATAGGAAGAATATCGTATTCCCGTAAACCCATACAATCAGCCATTATAGCATGGGTCATTTCATGGGTCATTTCTTCAGCAAGAGTTGCCTGACCGTTAATCAGAAAATCCAAATCTAAGTGAATATAGTGAACCAAAGTCTTATTTGCAGTTTTTACAGACTGTCTCTTACCTCTAAGTCTGAAACCTTTATAAGTTAAATTATCAGAGAAGAGAATAACCACATTCATTTGTTCTCTTACAGGAATGCCTAAGGCCTTATTAATTTTCAGAAAAGATTCCTGATAAACAAAAGGCAAGTCAGCCATTATTTTTGCAAATCCAGGATGACTTCTAAATCTACCGCTGTAACTAGTATCAATGTGCAAAACAGCATTGGCTTTTAAAACAAAAAAGAAACTGAAAAAAAGAACGCAGAAAGTAATAAGAATCTGTTGGTTACAACGATGAAAGATAGAAAATAATAAATGGCTTACAGCTTGAAGCATATAGCTTTCAGCTTTTATATTTTTTTTCATTTCATTACTTCCCTTTTCTCTTTTTATCGGCTTTATTACGTGCTTCAAGTATTTGAAACTTTAAATCCTGATTTATTATAATTTCAGGTTTTACTAACATTTTATCGTATGTTTCCACAGGATTGTTTAGCAATCCCATTTCATCTAAAATTGCAGCATAATGGAAATCAATCTCCGGGGATATCTCTGAAGTATTAATATACATCTTGCTAATTTCGTTCAAAGCTTCTGTATATTTCTCGCATTTATAATATGCCCAAGCTAATGTATCACGATATGCGAAAGAATTAGGCTCAAGCTTTACTGCTTTTAAAGCCAATTCTAAAGCTATTTGATAATCCTGATTATTCATTAACAGAGTATATGAAAGATTATTAAGAGCCCTATCATTATCGGGATCTATAGTTAAAGATTTTTTATAGGAAGAAATAGAATCTGAATATTTTTTATATTTCATATTCATATCGCCCAAATTCAGCCATAAAAAAGAATCTTTGTCTGCTAAATCAGCTGCTTGTGATGCAACCAATATTGCATTTTCATAATCTTTATTCATATCAAGCAATTGACTCAAATAGAATTTGTATACAGGTGAATTTGGTTTTTGTTGAGAAGCCTTTTCTGCAAAAGCAAGAGCATTTTTGACTTCTTTTGTGTTAGAAGAATGGGAAAAGTTTTCATCTTCAGACAATAAAATTGATTTTAAATAGCAAAGTCTAGCATTCTCAGGGTATTTTTCTAATCCAACATTTATAAAATTATTAGCTTTTTCCTTAGCCCCAAGATTTAACATTAACTCACTCCAAAAAGCTATCTTTTCAGAAGGCTGAATGAAATAGAAACATATTGCTATAACAATAATAAAATCTATTGGTATTTCTAGAAACAAATAATTGCATACTATTTGTTTGGAAAAAGTGTCGGCTATTTCCGGATTCTTCTTTACCTTAGCTTTCAATGAAATAGCTATGCTTTCCAATAATTGAACAATCAGATATACAGCTATTATTAACAAGTATTTGTATTTTATTAAATCTATTGGTCCAAGTTTATCAAAAAAATCTGTTAAAAAAAGGGATTCTATCGCAAAGGCTGCTAATACAGAAGAAAAAGCATTTATAAGAGAAGTTAAAGAAGCTTTTATAAAACAACCTGAAACAGTTGGTATTCTAAAAAACAATTTAATTGCACCATATATTAGAGCCCCTAGAAAATAAACGATGATTACATGGCTAGATAATGCTGCTCCTATTTCAAAAAAGTTTTCAGAGCCTAAATCTAAGGACAATCCAAGACATATAAAAAAAATAAATCCTGGTATCAGGAAAAAAGCTGCCCTGTTATGTTTGGCCTGATATGGTGTGTCGGCTTTTACACCGCAGTATAGACAATAAGCGACATCACTTGGGATTTGCATGCCGCATTCTGGACATGTCTTCAAATTATTCTACCTCGTGAAGTTCTCCAACAAAGCATTTTTGCATCATAGAGTCTATGCTTGCTATATCCTCTGTTTGTCCTAAAACCCACATAAGCTTAACCATTGTTGTTTCTGGTGTCATATCCATTGCTGGAATAGCCCCAACATCCAAAGCTGCTCTGCCAACCTGATAGAGTTCCATTTCAGTAGAACCTAACATGCATTGAGTGCAGACAACAACAGGTATATTTCTTTCAATAGCAGACTTAATAGCTGGAATTAAGTTATTATTTTCATCTGTCGGAAGATTTCCCGCTCCATAACCTTCTATGATAATTCCAGAATGAGTCTTTGCAAGATACTCGATTATTTCAGGTTTAATACCAGGATATACAGGTATCATTGCCACATTAGGATTTAAGAAAGGTCTGAGCAAAGGTTTTTTCTTGCTTCTTAAGTGTGCTGATTCATCATATTTTATCGACAAACCTATTTTACCCAAAGGATTGTCGTTAATTGAAACAAAAGCCTGCATATCAAAAACAGACATCTTTTTAGCTCTTGTTCCTCTAATAATCTGAGACCCAAAGACGACTGCAACTTCAGCCAAATCTGAAATAGCAACTCTTACTGCATTTATAAGATTAGAACGGCCGTCAGAACCTATTTCTTCCAAAGGAACCTGTGAACCAGTTATAACTATAGGTTTATTAAGTTCCTGAAGCATAAAAGAAAGAGCTGATGCGGTATAGCACAGTGTATCCGTTCCATGGGCAACTACGAAACCATCAAAGTCTTTCATTCTTTGAAATATGGCTTTGGCAATCTGAAGCCATACAGATGGCGTAAAGTTGCTGGAATCTATGTTAACTATAGGCAAAATTTCTATTTCAGCTAGAGTACTTAATTCTGGAATAGCTTTGATTAATCTGCCCGCATCTTCACAAGGCTGCAAGGCTCCATTGGCACTTTTCAGCATTGTGATAGTGCCACCGGTAGTGAGTAATAAAATTTTAGGTTTAGACTCACCTGATAATGTCATATTCCTAATTCCTTAATCTTTTAGAATACGTATTCCAAACCGAAGTTGATTTTTTCATCATCACCAGCATCATCAATTCTAAGTTCGAAAGTAATGTGTTCATTAATTAAATAACTTGCTTTCAATCTTACTTCAGAATCTTTGGTATCTATTAAATCAACGCTCAACATAAGGTCTTTGGCAATTTTGTAATCCACACCAATACCAACCTTGGATTTCATGATACCAGCTCTCTTAATAAAGTTGGTATGTGCATCTCTAGCTAGCATAGCGTTAATATCGTTTTCGTTGCCAACATCTTCCATACCAATACGGAAGAAATAAGTACTGTTAGGATATATATCTACGTTGATATCTGACAGGAAATCTTCGGTATCCTTGTGATATCTGAGCAAATACTTGAAATCAACCCTAGTTTGCTGAATATTGAGGAATACCTTATCTACAGCTTTTGCCAATTTATGAGCATCATCTAATGTAGTGCTTACCTGTTTTCTAATATCTTTATCAACAATTATTTCTTTTACTTCTTTGGTTATTTCTTTTGCATTATCAGAAGCATCTTTCAAAGAATCCATTGTAGCGCGGATATCAGTAGTAATCTTATCGTCTGCGTTCAACTTGGCTATCATATCGTCTAGCTTATCTGTTGAAGTCTTAATATTAGCAAGAATTTCCTTGAGGTTTTCTCTGTTGCCTGTTCCGGTAATCTTATCAATATTGCTGCTGATATTCTTGAAGTTTTCAACAATAGCCTTGATATCTTTGCGGTTCTTGTCTATTTCGTCAGATACAGAATTGAGAATCTTGTCTAAGCTTTCAATTATATGGTCGCTTCTATTTCTCAAAGAAACAGTGATTTCATTTATATTGTCAGATGCATTTCTAGCATTTCTGAACATTGTTCTTGTGTCTTCTTTGAGATCTGGATCTCCGATAATATCCTTAGCAGAAGCAGTTAATTCCTGCAGACGCTGTAAAAGTACACTGCCCTGTTCTATTAATTCATCCATTCTTACTGGGTCTGTTCCTGCAATAACTTCGCCATCAGCGACATAAGGAGACGTATAATCGCGTGTAGGCATGATTTCAACATATTTTTCACCCATCAGACCGGCAGATGAAATAGTAAAAGTGCTTTTTCTTCTAATATGATGCTTTTTATCGGAAATATAAGCATGAACATATACCTGGTCGTCTACGATTTCTATAGAAGTAACTTTACCAATTTTTACCCCTGACATAGAAACGTTAGAGCCTTTACTTAAGCCATTAACAGCATAAAAACTTATAGTAAAATTATAACCTCTTTCAGAGAAACTAAAATCTCCGATTACATACACCATATAAATAAGTACGGCTGAGGTCACTAGTGTCATTAAGCCGACTTTTAGATTTTGATTCATGTATTTGTCTCCTATTAGTTTATCAAAGAAGTGTCATTGGTCCCTGTGATTCACCTTTGATAAACTGCTGAACCATTGGGTTGGGTGAATTTAATATATCTTCTTTTGTTCCTATTTCTACAATCTGTCCTCCGTAATGCAATGCAACTCTGTCGCAGATACGGAAAGCAGATTTCATATCATGAGTAACCACTATTGATGTTACACCAAGTTTTTCTTTTAAACTTAAATGTAATTCATCAATTGCAGAAGTCATAATCGGGTCAAGACCTGTTGTGGGTTCATCGTAAAGTATTATTTCAGGTTCCATAGCAATAGCTCTGGCTAACCCTACCCTTTTACGCATACCGCCAGATAATTCAGAAGGCATAAGATAGTTTGTTCCAGGTAAACCTACCATCTCAAGCTTTTCAGAAACCAAGTGATGCAGTGCAAGTTTTGATAACTTAGTATGTCGTTTTAAAGCAAACGCAATATTGTCTTCAACATTTAAAGAGTCAAATAGTGCCGCTGATTGGAAAAGCATACCCATTCTCATTCTCAGCAAATCCAACTGAGCTGTATTGTAAGTTGTAATATCTTCCCCATCTATGAAAACTTGCCCTGAATCAGGCTTCATTAAACCTATAATATGCTTCAACAATACACTTTTTCCACAACCTGAAGGTCCAAGTATAACAAGAGACTCCCCATCATATATTTTGAGGTTAACGCCTTTTAATACTTGTTTAGGACCAAATCTTTTGTGAACGTTAGATACTATAATCATTATTGTAAATATGCATTGTTAAAGTTGGTAATTCCTACTGTTAAGAAGTAATTTACTGCAATTATCAGCATAATTGCAATAACCACAGCACTAGTTGTACTTTTACCGACTCCTTCAGCTCCGCCTTCTGTAGTAAAGCCTATATAACAACCAATAATAGCTATTATTCCGCCAAATATAATTGCCTTTAAAAGCCCACCCATTAAATCCTGTATTTTTAGAAGATAAAGAATGGAGTCTTTAAAAGATTCAAATGTTAAACCAATTTGATAGATTGCTGTAATGGAACCACCTACCATCCCAAAAGCATTTGAAACAACAGTAAGTAAAAACAGCATGGTTGTGCATCCCCAGAAGCGGGGAACAACCAGATAGTCAACAGGATTAGTAGCCATTGTTTCAAGAGCATCTATCTGCTCTGTAATTTTCATTGTTCCAATTTCTGCAGCCATTGAACTGCCTATTCTGCCTGCTACGACAATTGCAGTCATAATAGGAGCAATTTCTCTTGTCATTGCCAAAGCAACAACACCGCCAACATAGCTTTGGGCACCCATATTAGCGAACTGAAAACCTATTTGAACAACAAGCACAGCGCCTAGTGAGAAGCCGCTGATTGCCACCATTAGGAAAGAATCTACTCCTATAATGGACATCTGGTTTATCAAATTCTGAAAACTAAATTTCCCTGTTCTCAGACTTTTTATCGTCCAATACATAGTCTGCATGAATAGAACTGTTTGAGCTCCTGCAGCTTCAATAAAGGATTTTATCATTTTATTCCTCACTCAAGGTTAGAGTAGTGTCTACTCTGCCTGTAACAACCAGATTAGTAGGCTGTATTTCGTAGTCTTTGTTGTTCATTTTTAGCTTCTTATTTTCATCACCTTCAACTGTAATTTGGAAAAGAATGTCGGAATTCTTAGGTGAGCTTGTCCAATTCCTTATTACAGAATAGAAATCAGATGTTGTATTTTCTTCAAGTTTATAATTAGATGCCTTGTTTTCCTTTGAATCAGTTGGAACATCAAGGTCTTCTACTTTCATATTCAAACCAAATACAGATAGAGTAAGACTTTCTTTACCTATATCCTGAGGAATAGGCAGTTTTACTTTTCTGATGAATTTAGGTTCTCTGAATGGCTTCAATGTTACTTCTACATCAAGAACACCGCCACTTGATACAGATGAACTTTTTACTTCTACTTTTTCTATTGTAAGAGTTCTTCGTTTATTTTCTATTTCAACTTTCAAAAGAATTCTTGTAGGCATTACTTCTTCAAATTCGCTTTCGCTTATCATGTCTACAAGGCTTGTAACTTCATTTGTTAAAACCTGACAGATATCTGTTTTCGAATAGAAAAGGTTTTCTCTTCTAAAGTTATAATTTTCACCACTTTTGCTTGAACAATCCATGGAAATACTCATAAGAGCTGTTCCCGGACCTTCTCGGTCTATTGCACCTTCAAGCGCTTGCATAATAGTTGTATCAAGAACTGTCGTCAAAACAGAAGCATCTTTCACAATCTGATAATTAATGCTTTTTTCTATTCCTAGAGTTTTATCATTAACATCTATTTTAACGGGAATCATTGCTGGCAATTTGCCTATTACTGCGCTTATCCCTTTTTCTCTATCCTGTTCAACAGTGCCGAGCATTTCTGTCGGAGCACCAATCTTAAACGGCATCTGAACACTGCCAAAAGAATGATGTATATAAGCACCGGTAAGCAAGAAAGATACTTTACCCTTCTTCAGGAAAGAATGTGCAAGACCTAAAATTCTTTCTCCATCTCTATGAGTAAGAGTGCCTAAGGTTGTAACGTTAATATCACCTCTTGCCAGTTGTATGCCTATTGAAGAACCAGGTTCATAGTAGTCTGGAGAGATAATAGCAAAATAACCAGACATATCACTGTCTTTCTCATTTTTATTAGAATCTGTGACAATAACATTTTTACGGTTAAGTCTAGCTTTTATGCTCTCTGAAACTCTATTTTTATTTAAATCATCTATTCGTAATTCTGAAGCAGCCTGAGAAAAAACCGCTTCGTTTGAATCAGGAATGACTGCACTAGCCAGTGAATAAGGTGCTTCAATGATAGTATCTATTGTTTTGCAGCCAATTCTAACTGGCTTGTTAAGATAATGTTTTTGTAGACTACCTGTTTTTATGCCTGTTTTACTTTTTACATCGCTTGGATAATTCCAAATTTCAAGCATTTCATCTATAGGTGTAATCAACCCTACAGTATGGTCTGTCATTAACCAACCAGAACTGATTCCGCCAACAAGCTTGTTGTCTATATATACGGGACTTCCACTCATGCCTGCAGCAATACCGCCAGCTCGTTTTATAACATCTCCGCTAACTTTGACTAATATTGATTTGCCGTTAATTAGCGGAGTTTCATTCATTTTATTGTTAGAGCAAACTCCTAAAACTTCAACATCAAATTTTTCAATTTTACGGCCGGAAATGACTGTTTTCCCATAGCCTTTCATGCCTGGCTGAAGATCTTTTAAAGGGAAAAATTCTACTTCAGCAGCTAAAACAGGAATAGCATTCCATAAAAGGAATGCTGTAAATACTATTATAAAATATTTATATTTATCTCTTTGTAACAAGAATTCCATTAGAAATTCTTCGCTCCGATCCGTCAGAAGGTCTGTTAATTATTTTACCATTTAGATACATCGCTGTCGAACCCCCACCGTCAAGATTTATAGCATGCATGCAGCCTAATCTTTGGAGGTATTCGGCCAATTCCTGAAGCTTCATTCCAATACTGTCTTTTTTTCTTCCGTCAACAGCAATTAATAATAAATCACCATCGAAAGTCATTGCAACAGCTGTTCTTGGATGTCTTCCGTTGATAATTGAATTATCAAATTTTTCTTCTACACCATTAATACTAACTTTTCCGTTAGCTAAAAGTCTAGGTCCGCCGCAAAGAGCATGTTTTATGCTATTCCAAGGTTTATCAATTGAATAATCCAATTCAACTGAATTTCCCAGACTTAAAGAGCTTAACATAGAAGCTTTAATTCCGCCAGCAGAAACTACAACTCCATCAGGTGGAATCAAGGCATCTTTTGTATGTATTCCAACTACTTTACCCTTAACTATAACATATTCCTTGCCAATTTCGGCAGTTAATGTGCTTCTAGCATATTCAGGTGTAAATACAACCAGAGAACTTCCTCGACGAGGTTGATTAACAGCATCAATTTTTAGTGATATTTTACCAGACCTTAATGTTCCAGAAAAGTCCGGATTACCAAAAATTAATTTGTCATCTTCTGTTATACCAAAAACTGACCTTTTGTACAAAGGGGAACTTATTAATTTTCTATTAATTATTAAAGTGCCGATTGGATCGCCTCTCCAGGTGAAATAACTTCCGTTGATACCTGCAACGGCATTATATCTTTTTGCCATTGAAGAAAGGTTTTCTCTCTGAGCAATGCCTTCATTGGCCAAAATAGGCAATACCTGAATCTTATCTGAAAGAGCTTCAATTCTTAAAATATGAACATCAGACCAGCCAGAACCAGATTTACCACGGTCATGATAATAAGTTAAACCTTCTGCTATTTCTTCGCCTTTTCTGAGGGAAAAACGGCTTTTTCTGCTTTGATACGGCACGCAGAGTTTAAAAATTCCTGCAGTATCTGAGGCTGTATAAGGATTTCCTATTTTACCCTTAGAACTAAACAAAAGTTCTGTATAGTATTCTGTTTCATAAACAGCAGTTTTTTCAAAACTTTGATTAAGCTTGTCTTTAAACTTCTTTTCAGTAAGAGTTACAGGAGGAATAATTCTCAGTTTAAGAAGCTGACCACCCTGATTCTTTCTCATAATTTTAACAGGCTGTGATATAGTAAACTCAGCAATATCATAACTAGCTTCACGTCTGATTTTTACATCAGTTATTCTGATTTCTTTTGCTTTATCTTCTTTGTTTTTCCTGGTATTTTTTTCTTTTTTATTATTTTTCGCACTACCAGAATTATTCTCAACTACTTTGTTTTTTTCGTTGTTTAACTTAAAACTATCTTTATTTTCAGAAGCATCTTCTTCACAGTTTTCGGGAATAGGCATTTCATCTTCCGTCATCTGATCAAATTCGCATCCGTCAGAAGTTTTCATATCATAAAAAACTTCTTCCGAATTTGTTTCGTATTCCGGAAGCTCATTATACTGACCTTTCTCTGTTTGCATATAAGCACCTATTAAAAATAGCTGCCCAACAACAAGAAAGAATATTAGTATTTTCGCTAATCTGTTAATTTGTTTGCCTCTGTTTATGTTTATGTATATTTATCGGCATACATTATCATAATTTTTAATTCTTAGCTATCCTCAAGATACAAAGATTCTTAATAATACTTAAACCTTCTTATTTTTCTTTATAGTTGCTAAAAATCGAAGAGATTGCTATTATTATAGTATGTACAACTGTTCTTATTTGTGATGTAATGACTATGCAGGAGCATTTTTATGATAAAGCTTAACAAGAAAAAACGTGGTTTGGCACTGTTTTTCACAATATGTACCATAGGTGTTGTATGCCTTATAGTTTACGGTATGATGCACTTTATGAGAGGTGAAGTCCATCTCTCTGAAAACTATGTTGACGGAACTATAGCTTTATTATTAGCAGAATCAGGTGTTGAAGAATGTCTATTTAGCATAAAAAGCCAAATGACTTCTAAAGATAATGTAATTTATAAATTAATAACAACTCAAGACTCAGGAGTTATAGAGGTCGATTTGACCAGACTAGCCAAGGGTGAAGGCAAAAAAATTGAACCTGTTATGAAAGGCGGAGATATCAAAGCCAGTGTAACTTGGGAACTCAATACCAAAACCTCCCAAGAATTAGCTAGTCAAGGCGTTCCTCGTGACTTAGCAAGAGAAGGCACCATAACAATTAATTCTATGGGTGTTTTCAACAATACCAAAAAACAGGTTGAAGTAAAAAAGAAAGTCAAAGCCGTTCTGCTTAAAGGTGGAGTCAACAGCAATTCTGTTGGAATGATTGCTCCTGGTCACGGTTTTTATCTTAACGAAGCAACAAGAGATTCTTTCAAAATAGATACATTTGATTTCTGGGATCCATGGGAATTTATAGTTAAAGGCGGAAAAACCTATATGAAGGATGGTGTTGTTGTAGACCTTCCTAAATGGTTAATGCTCACCGCAATGAAAAAAGAAATGGAACACCCATGGCTTGATATGGGTATGGGCTGGACCGGTTGGACCGGCGGAGCCAATTTTACTGAAACAGAAATAGAATATTCAAATGACCCGGTAACTCGCCAATATTACAAATGGCAAGGTGTTTTCTCTTACCCATGGTGGGAAAAATGCAGCAGTGAACTCTATCATTCAAACACTAAAAAAGTTGAAGAATATTCTGAAAAACAGGTTCAGGCATATCCCGCTTCTGTTTATAAAAAAATCGCCAATCGCGTTATCGACCCGGAAGAAAATCCGACATCAGGCAAATACTTCCAGGATGTAACATTTGTTGAAGCTTTTGAACGTAATAAAGTTACCTACAATAAGGTTCTCCCCCTTTACGGCTGGGGTGACTGGCGAAATGTTTCAAACAAATACAACAAATATTTTGGTAACCCCAACAAAGCTCACGACACAAGTCATGCCGTAGAAATCAATGGTATAACCTACGTTAAGGGCGATGTTTTCCTTGAAGGCTGGGTAAAAGGCCAAGGCCTGCTCGTAGTAGAAGGAAACGTCTATATCGGCGGAGATGTTTTAACTCTTCCAGATGATAAGGGGTGTGAATCATGCCTTGGCGTTATCGCACTTCGAAATGAAACAGACACCTCTGACGATGAACCCCGCACAGGTAAGATTATTTATGAACCCCACCACGACAGCGACTGGTCAAGATTTGGTCTAACCACTCCATTCAGAAATCTTAGCCCTCGTCTTGAAGGCAGTTTCCATGCCCAAGGCGGTATGGAGCTAAAAACCGATTCTTCTATGAAAAAGCTCTGTAATATGGATATCGTAGGTAATCTTTCTGTTGACCGTTTTGACAGACGTAAAATGCCAAACGATGTTAGAATTACTTACTACGATTGGCAGAGCATCTTAGAAAGAAGCGGTTACGACTATACTGTAGACAAAACAATTGATTATACTAATCTATATGATTTAGCTATAACAAAAGAAATTGCTAGCTGGCGTGAAGTTCCTGCTACTCTTTGAGGCCTTGTATGACAACTCCTATAGAATCGGCTAAAAAAGCCTTGAATTACGAAATTGAGGCTTTAAAAGAAGCCGTTAATAATCTTGATGATAATTTTACCAAAGCAGTAGAACTTATATTGAACAGCACCGGCCGTCTAATCGTTTGCGGAATGGGTAAATCAGGTTTAACCGGCAGCAAAATCGCTGCTACTCTTTCCAGCACAGGAACCCCATCCTTCTTTCTTCACCCTGCAGAAGCCTTACATGGCGACTTAGGCATGGTCAAAGAAGATGATATTGTTTTGCTGCTGTCTAATTCTGGTGAAACAGATGAAATAATCAGAATTGTTCCTTTTTTAAGAAGAATAGGAACCAAGATTATAGCTATGGTTGGCAATCCAGAATCTTCTTTGGCAAAGAATTCTGATATAGTGCTTAATTCATATGTAGCTAGAGAAGCCTGCCCTTTGAATCTTGCACCAACCAGTTCCACTACTGTTAGTCTCGCTCTTGGGGATGCCTTAGCCTGTGCTTTGATTGAGGCTAGAGGCTTTAAAGAAAGAGATTTTGCCAGATTCCATCCATCTGGAAGCTTAGGCCGCAAATTCATTGCAGTAAAAGATTTAATGCATACAGGAGATTCAATTCCATTAGTTGAACCAAATGACATCCTGCGTGATGCCGTTGTAAAAATGTCTCATGGCGGTTTTGGGGCTTTGGTTATTATAAGCGACACAAAGAAACTCTTAGGCGTCTTTACAGATGGCGATTTGCGCCGCTATTTCGAAAAGTGCAAAAATGTTGATTTGGATATTCCGATAAGCAAAGTTATGACAGCTAACCCCAAACGCGTTACTGCCAACAGATTAGCAATGGAAGCACTAAAAACAATGGAAGACAAAGCGATTACTTCTTTGCCTGTTGTAGACAATGAAGACAACGTAGTCGGTTTCCTGCATCTGCACGATATCTTAAAGGCTAGATTGGTATAAAGCCTGGCGCTTGAACAGCAAAACATGGTGGTCATCTACATCTGTTTCGCCTGTAACTTCAAAACCATTTTTCAAAAAAATCTTTTTTGAAGGAATATTGTCATCAAAAACCTCTGCTACAAAGAATTTTGCCTTAGCTAAGAGGTTTTTGTCCTGACAAGCTAATTCAAGGATTTTATTTCCATAGCCTTTTCCAGATAAATTCGGTGCAGTAAAAATAGAAATATTATAGTATCCTTCGATTTTAGTCTTATCGAATCTTATCTGAGCAACAGGCTTGCCGGCATCTTCCAGAATAAAACCAAAGGAAAGCTTGTTCTGCATAAAGTTTTGAAACCATTTTTTATGGTCTTCGTATGAAAATTCTTTATTGTTAAAGCTTTTGGCTCTGACTTCCGGACTCATACGCCAGTCGTAAATCATTCGGCAGTCTGATTCCTGCCAAGGTCTCAATGTTAAGCTGTTTGTCATTTATGTTTTGCTCTAAGCTCTATTTAATACTTGCTTTATGCCACGAACAACCCTTTGAAGGTCGTCATCACTAAGTGTTGGGAAACATGGCAGAGATAGACATTTTCTGTAATAAGCTATGGCATTCGGGAATTTTTCTCCATGGAGCTTATCCAGATAATATGGCAGCATTGGCACAGGTATATAATGAACCTGAGTCCCAATTCCCAAACCAGCCAATTTATTCATAAAAGCAGCTCTGGTCATGCCAGCCTTTTCAAAGTCTATTAACATAATAGCCAGATGGTATGCATGACCTATCTTCTTTTTATCAACTACAGGGAAAGAAATTAACGAACAGTCAGCCAATTCTTTTCTGTAATAATCAGCAATTTCTCGGCGTCTTTCTATGCCGCTTTCGAGGCGCTTAAGCTGGCTTAAACCTAATGCAGCCTGCATTTCAGTCATTCTGTAGTTAAAGCCTAAATCCTGCATTTCGTAATACCACGGATTTACAAGACCATCTTTGTCAAAGGCTTCTTCTCTGCATTTAAAGAGTTCTGGAACTTTCGTCATTCCGTGACTTCTGTAAAATCTAAGAGACTTAGCATACTTTTCAGAGTGAGTTATAATCATTCCACCTTCACCGGTTGTAACATGCTTTACAGGGTGAAAGCTGAAAACTGTCATATCAACATCCTGGTATTCGCCCACTTTATAAACTTTGCCATCAGAAGCTGTCCAGGAACCTCCTATTGCGTGACACGAATCTTCAACCCAGACAAAGCCAAATTCTTTTTTAAGCTTAGCAAAAGCTTCCATATCGCATATATAGCCAGCCATATCCACTGTAACAACAGCTTTTACAGGCTTGCCTTCAGACTTTGATTTTTCCAACAGAGCTCTGCAGCTTTCTACAGACATGGTAATACTATCATTTATATCAGCAAACAATACTTCTGCCCCTAAGAATCTGGCACAGTTAGCACTGGCGCAAAAGGTTATTGCGGGAGCAATGATTCTGTCGTTTTTGTTAACGCCAGCAGCTATCATAGCTAAATGAAGGGCAGAGGTTCCGTTTGTGCAGCAAACACCGTAATTAGAGCCTGTCTTTTCACAAACAGCCTTTTCAAATTCTTCTACAACAGGTCCCTGAGTAATATAGTTAGCTTTTAATACTTTTGAAACGGCTTCTATATCTTCTTCTGTAATATTCTGGTGTCCGTAGGGAATAAAATTATCCATCTTTCTGCCTTTCTCTAGTTCAGCAATAGCATTTCTTTATCAAAATAATTATAAATCAATTTCATAATAAAAAACAAGCAACTGTCCGCCATTGATCATCACATAATTGAAGACTTCAATCGTAGCTGTTTGCGGACAGCTAGACGCGAGACCTTCTATTCTCCGCACAAGGCTCGTTCCCTCAAAGATTATCCGAAGGCAGAAATCATAAGAGACCGCGGAGGAGAATAAGGTCGAACAAGCTGCTGACCGCCATTGATCATCACATAATTGAAGACTTCAATCGTAGCTGTTTGCGGACAGCTAGACGCGAGACATCTCAATTTAGAGAGCAGAGATAAGAGTAAGAGAGATAAGAGGATTGTTTTAGGTTCATTTAAAGTTGGAAAGAAAGGCCGTGCTAAAACTTATTCTTAAGTCCAAATTAATTTTTGCTAATAGCCTACACATTTGTCATAAAAAGTATAGCGTATGGGCTTTAGGACAACACTTCCAACTCTTCGAACCCTTCTAACAATTCTCACAAGCAACGTCAGTTGCCATCTCACCACGCCAAACTCTGCTTGGCAACTCTACGCTCTACCGCTCTATTGCTCTGTTGCTCTCATTTCTCCATCAGTTTAGAATAATATTCTGAGTCTTTGATGAAATCTTCTAACGACGTTCTGCTGTTTTTCGCTGTTTCTAAGCTGACCTTGGAGTCTTTATTCATGAATTGAGCTATACTCTTTAAGTCTATTTGCCCCTCTCCCAAGTGAAAATGCCCGTCATATTCAGTTTTTTTATCAGGTAAATCTGACAAATGAAACATGTCAGGCTTTAAAGCCATAAACCTTTTTATATAATCTATATAATTGTAATTAAATGAGTTTGCAGCACAGATAGCATGATTAAAGTCCAAACAGAAACCGCAGCCCGATACTCTTTTTATCATTTCAATCTGTTCAGGGGAATACCCCACACAAGTCTTTCCTGGTGCAATAACAGGAACAGCTTTATATGGTTTATTTTCAATTAAAGCTCTAGGTTCATTCAAATCTTTAAGCTGCTTGGCTGTTTCTTCTGCTTCACCATCTATTCCGCCGTGAATAATGATATAATCTACGTTCAATAAGTCCGCAAATTTTCTAACTTCTTCAAATTTCTTTCTGTTGCTTTCTCTCAGCTTGGATTTTCCTAAATTAAAGCCATGTGCAAAATGAGGACAATGCAGAGTATAAGGAATATTTAAGTTTTTCCAAGCAACTGCTGTTTCTTCAAAAGTGCCAGGAACAGCATAAAGCTCAACATATGAGCAATAGCCCTGCTCATACAGACACAAAGCTTCCTTTGCGTAATACTCTATATTTGTCGACCAAAGCTTTAAACCAATATTCATTTATACCTTAATCTCTTTTAAATAAAAAAAGGCTTGAGTATCTCAAGCCTTTTTTATTTAATTGCGACCACTTAAATCAATTACTGAATTATCACCAATATTCATACGCTGCGACTGACCAGCCAGTTCAACAGCATCGCCAATCAGCGATTCATCAAGCATTACATTATGAAGTATAGAATTTGGGTTAATGACAGAATTGCGAATAATAGATTCGTTTATTTTGCAGTTTTCTGCTATTGAAACATAAGGCCCTATAACGCTGTGCTTAACTTCTGCTGATGGATGTATAGAAACTGGCGGAATGATTACACAGCCTTCGATAAAGATGTGATTTCCGGTTGCACGTTCCAACAAATAACGATTTGTTTCCAACAATGTTTCCGGCTTACCGCAGTCAAGCCATTCTTCAATTTCAGGAGCGCCAAGTTTCAAGCCATCTTTTATCATAAGCTTGAATACTTCTGGCAAATAGAATTCGCCTTTTGTTCTAAGGTCATTCTGAATGGCTTTATTTATGTAATCCATGAACTGACGGCCATTTTTCAGATAATACAAACCGACTTGAGCCAATTTGCTGACTGGCTGATCTGGCTTTTCAACCATATCAACAATAACGCCATCTTTCATGACATTAACGCCAAAACGCTTGTAGTCTTCAACTTCTTTTGAGTAGATTAATCCGTCTAAGTCTTTACAAAGAATATGGATACGGGTTAAATCTGTAACAAACAGCGTATCATTAAAGACTACCAGAACATCGTCGCCTTCCATAATTCTTGGAGAAGCTAAGGAAACAGCGTGAGCAGGCCCTAACAGTTCTGTCTGAGTCACATAGGTAACCTTAATATCAGGATAGTGCTCATCAACGAACTGCTTTATAATATGACCATTTTTGTCGGTAATAATGATATATTCTTCAACATCAACCTTTGCTAAACCATCTATAACATGCTGTAATACAGTCTTGCCAGCAACTCTGACAAGAGATTTTGGTTTTGTAAAAGTATGCGGTCTAAGTCTAGTGCCTTTACCGGCAACAGGTAATATTACTTTCATTAAGAATCACCCCTCAAATTATTTATTATAAAGACGTCTGCCGATTCCTTCGTATTCAAAGCCCATTTCAGCCATTTTCTTAGGATCGAAAAGATTTCTGCCATCCATAATTACCGGCTTTTTGAGCAAAGATTTAATCTTGTCAAAATCTGGTCTTCTGAATTCGTTCCATTCAGTAACTATAACTAGGGCATCAGCGTCTTCAAGAGCATCATACTGCTTCTTGACATATTCAATCTTGTCGCCAAAAATCTTATAAGCTTCTTTTGTTGCTTCTGGATCATAAGCTTTAACTTTGCAGCCTTCAGCAATTAGATTCTTAATAAGAACAATAGACGGAGCTTCGCGCATATCATCTGTGTTAGGTTTAAAAGCCAAACCCCATACAGCTATAGTCTTATTCGTGAGTTCATCTCCATAATATCTTTTTAATTTATCAAAAAGAACTTTCTTTTGGCGGTTATTTACAGATTCTACTGCAGAGAGAATTTCAAGCTTATAGCCATGCTGTTCGCCAGTCTTAACAATAGCCTGAACGTCTTTTGGGAAACAGCTTCCGCCATAGCCAGGACCTGGGAATATGAAAGAATAACCGATTCTGCTGTCAGAACCGATACCCTGACGAACCTGAGCAACATCAACGCCCAAACGTTCACAAAGATTAGCTATATCGTTCATGAAAGAAATCTTTGTTGCAAGCATAGCATTAGCTGCATATTTAGTCATTTCTGCAGAAGCAACATCCATTACAAGAATAGGTTTACCTGTTCTAACAAATGGAGAATACAATTCCTTCATTATTTCACCGGTTCTTACATTGTCGCAGCCTACAACTACTCTGTCTGGCTTCATGAAGTCATCAATAGCATTGCCTTCTTTAAGGAATTCCGGGTTGCTGACAACATCAAATTCAATCTTTACACCGCGCTTATCAAGTTCTTCCTGAATGGTTTTCTTAACAAGCTTTGCTGTGCCTACAGGTACAGTTGATTTATCAACGATTATTTTATATTCCTTCATGCACTGACCAATGCTCTTTGCAACTGCCAAAACATGGGTAAGATCAGCAGAACCATCTTCTCCTGGAGGAGTACCAACAGCAATAAAAAGAAGCAGAGACTTGTCTACTGCAGTTTCTAAGTTGGTAGTAAAACTCAGACGTTCGTTGTTAAAATTTCTTTTAACTAAGACATCAAGGCCTGGTTCATATATAGGAATTTTTCCTTCAAGCAAATCGTTAATTTTCTTTTCATTAGTGTCGACACAAACTACATCATTACCTGATTCGGCAAAGCATGTACCGGTTACAAGACCAACGTAACCTGTGCCTATCATTGCTATTTTCATGTTACTCTTCCTTTAACTAGGTAGCTAAATATGATAAATTTTAGGTATAATAACATTGATTTAAAAATAATCAAACATTTGTAAAGAAAAAATGATAAAAGTATTAGACAAATATATATTTAAATCTTTAATCGGACCATTTTTCTTCGGCTTTTTCCTTTTTGTCACAATTATCGCTATAGACCCGATGATTAATGCTCTGCAATACGTAGTAAATGAAAACACTTCATTTACTGTTATGATTAGATGGTTCTTTAACAGACTTCCACAAGACATGATTTTTACCTTCCCCATGTCTGTTTTATTAGCAAACCTTCTAGTTTTCGGGCAAATGTCCAGAGGGTCAGAAACAACAGCAATGAGAGCCGGGGGAATAAACTTCTATCGAATTCTTGTGCCTGTTCTAGCTTTTGCAATTATCGTAACTATCGTAAGCTTTATATTTAACGAAACTGTTGTTCCCGGTAGTAACAGACGTGCTAAAACAATAAAACGTCAGGAAATCATGAAATTAATAGAACCGGAAACCACAGAAAACTCTATCTTAAGAACATCTGACGGTGCTTTTGCCTATGCTAGAAAAGTCTATGAAAAAAAAGGTAAAATGGAACGAGTTCTTTTTGAATACTATAATAATGAAGGGGTATTAACAAAAAGAATATCTGCTTCTGATGCGGAATATCAAGATACTCACTGGCTTTTAAAAAATGTTATAGAACAGGAATATTCAACAAAAGACGGCTTAGCAGACCCAATAAGCACGCCGGAAATGATATTGCCTATTACAGAAAAGCCCTCCGATTTTGCGAGAGAAACCAAGAGACCTACAGAAATGAGTTATTCTGAACTTAAAGCTCGTATAGAAGCCTATGAAAGAAGCCAATTCATGGATACAACAGAAATGCGTGTAGGCCTTGCCATGAAAACCTCTCTGCCATTTGCCAGTCTGTTCTTTGCCATAATTGGTGCAAGTTTCGGCCTTACCAACAGCAGGAGTGGTGCTTTCGTCGGATTCGGTGTTTCAATAGGTATTATTTTCTTCTACTATGTTCTGATGAGCTTCTTCACAGCACTAGGTAAATCAGGCTATATGCCGCCTTTGCTGTCTGCCTGGATGCAGAACATTATCTTCGCATTCATTGGTGCCTACATAGTAAAGAGGGTAAATGAATGAAAAACTTTTGTTCAAAATCTTAAATAATTAGTCCAAAATATTGTCTGTTTAAATCTTAAAAAAGTGGTGAAGATGACAAAAAAGAAGAAAAAATTATTATTTCTAGCAGCAATATTCTGGCTGTTGCCATACAGCACATCTTTTGCTGAAGTTTTGCGGCCTTTCCAAATAATGTTTCCCGGCAATATCTGCGGAAATCTCATCACTTTCAATGAAAATCAGAAAGCAGAAGGAACCGAAGCATTTAAACTTCCATATGTAATTAATGCTTTTTTAAAACAAAGAGATAAAGATTCTGTAATTTTCGCTATAGGCAACGATTCTGATATGTTCAAGCCTTTCAGTTATCTTAATAAAGGCAAAGCAGAAAGAAAACTCATCAAAAAATGTCATCCTATAGCAGGCGCTTTAAGCCCCAACGATTTAGAAGTCTACAACGAAAGCTATCTGGATTACGACATAAAAAACAGAGTCTTTACCAATGTTGAAGCCCCTGACAATAACGAAATTTTCCAGCGTTATTGCTTAACAACAGTAAATAACAGCAAAATTTATTTTTTTAATTTCATTACCCCGGAATATTGCGATAAACTAGCTCTTGAACGATGGTCTCAAATAAGAGTTGACAACCCTGCCAGAGCGCTAAGAAAAATTAACCCCGATTTAACTTCTAAAGATTTTACTTTTTCTATTGTTTATGGCGATTTGTCTACAATCAATGAATTAACCGATGAATTCAGAAGATTAAACGGCATACATTTCATAATAAATGTTCCAATCAATGGTGAAGCACCACTTTTCGCCTCTACTCATCTGGACGACAGCAAAAGGAATGTTTTCAGATTCTCTGTAGAACCAGGTTATAAGGTTCTGCCAATATTGAATATAATTCCTAAAAATGTCGGTTACCCAAGAACTACTCTAAGAATGATTCCTTTCAAGAAATATTCAGAAAAAGCCATAAAGAATGATTTCAAAGAGATCTGGAATCATGAAAGACAGGAGTTTCACAAAACTCTTAAAGTAATTCCAATAACCAACAGACCCTCTACTTCTGCGAACAGAATAAGCCTTCAGGCACATGCTGAAATGATGAAATTCGCTACAAATACAGAAATAGCTTTTATAAAAATGCCAGACCAGATTAGCTTCAGAGAAAGCGTAATAACAGTAGGCGACGTGATAACAAGATTTCCAAATGAAAGAATAATAAGATTCAGAGCTACAGAAAGTCAAATTCGAAAGATGTTTTCATCTATGTTAGAAGATTGCAGCATACAAGATATTGGTTTTGCCGGCTGCCAGTTTTTAGCCTTAGGAAACCATTTTTGGGAATTTTCTATTAATAGAAACTCTATAGACAAAAACAGACTTTATACAATAAGTACAACTGAATTAACAGCAAAGGAATTTGCTGTCCAAAAACTCTTAAAATCGTGTATAATAGAAAAATACGATGGGTTAACTCTTTGGACTATATGGAAAAATAACCTTCAAAGCTTTCCAGCTGATGAAGAAAAATTATTCGAATGATTAGGAAGACAGCTATGAAAAGAATTAAACAATTATTTTTTGCTATCGCAGTTTTTACCCTAATATCATCTTCTATCTCCTGGGCAAAGGGTGTAGAAATTGAAGAGAACTATGTTCCCGACCCTGCTATTACAGCCATGATAGCTTCTAATCCTCAAATAATAGATGACAAACTAAAAGCAGCAATGCTCAAAGAAGTTGAAAATCCAGCTTCTATTACTATAGAAATAACTCATATTTCCCCAGAAGATACAGCCTTAGGTAAATTCAAAAAAATCTATGTATATGCCTATAGAAGCACAGTTGAACATGTTATTGTTGAAAGTGCAAAAATAGAATTTCTTGATGTTCAGATCAACACAAAAAAATTGCTTGATAATGAAAAAATAAGACCGGTCAACAAATGTACCATAAACATGGATGTAATAGTAAAAGAAACCGATTTAAATGATTTTCTCAAGTTTAAAGCAAAAAAAATCAAAGTTGACCATCCTAAAGTAAAAATGATGAACAACAGTATGGAACTTTCTGGTTCAACCAAATACGGTATTGTTAAAGTTGAATTCTGGGCCAAAGGTAATTTCTCCATAAAAGATGATAAAGAAATCTGGTTCCATGCCAGCAAAATGAAAGTTAACCGCATTTCTATGCCTAGAAGCTTTATAGGAACTATCATTAAAAAAATAAATCCGCTGATGAATTTCAAAAAATTCTCTTTCGATGTAAATCTTGAACAAATCAAGATTACCGAAGGTCAGCTCCGCATAACCAGTTTCCCCGACTGAGCTTTTTAATGACCTAATAGTCTTCTCGAAAATCTAATAGGCACAGCTTCTTCTGTATAAAAAAACGCTTCTCTTAATAGAGAAGCGTTTTTTCTAATCAATTTTTATCTTACTTGTAAGATTATTTTGCTCTTTCGCTTTCATATTTAATGTTGGCTTCCATGCAGCTAAGTTTTTCACCTTTTTCACATTCGCCACATTTGTCAGCTTTCATGCATTTCTTTTCAGCTTTTGGGCACTTGCCACATTTTTCTGCTTTTGCACATTTGCCACAGCATTTGTCAGCTTTCATGCATTTATTAGCTTTGCAGCACTTTTCGTTCTTCATGCATTTGTGTTCAGCTTTTGGGCACTTACCGCATTTGTCAGCCTTCTTGCATTTCTTTTCGCATTCTTGAAGTTTTGGGCATTCGCCACAGCATTTATCTGCCTTCATGCATTTCTTTTCGCACTTCTGAGCTTTTGGGCATTCGCCACAGCATTTTTCACCCTTCATGCATTTCTTTTCGCACTTCTGAGCTTTTGGGCATTCACCACAGCATTTTTCTGCCTTCATGCATTTCTTTTCGCATTTCTGAGCTTTTGGGCATTCGCCACATTTTTCTGCCTTATGGCATTTGTGTTCATGCTTTGGAGCGATTTTGCGGCATTCGCATTTTTCACAAGTGCAGCATTTGCAGTCTTCACATTCACATTTAGTGCATTTGCAGCATTCACAGAATGGTCTGCGATGATGATGCTTATGGAATCTGGGATGATGTTGATGATGACCATGATGAGGTCTTTCGCCCTGGAATTTATTTTCTACTTTTGCTCTGCCTTCTTCATCGTCATTAGCAACAGCAGTAATATATTCATCCCATGCAGCCTGTTTTCTTTCAAACTTTGCCATCAATTCATTATAAATGGCCATATCTTCAGCAGAATTATTAGCTTTCTTAGAAGCTTCAATAAGCTGTCTGCGCATTACATTCATTTCTCTAATATGACTTAACCAAGCATGTTTATTGATTTCTGAAACATCTGCTGCCATAAGAGCTGGAATAATTAAACAAAAACCAAGAAGAACACCTAATAATTTCTTCATATATACTTCCTCCGAAAAATTTTAAAACATATTATACCAATCATGGCAATTTTTACAATAGCAATCTTTATTAAGTTTTATTAATAAATGACTTTCTCGCCAAGCTTTTGCAGATGAAGAATTCCATATTTCCATCAAAGATTTTTCTTTAAGATTCCCTAAGTTGCAAAGACTACCTTCTGCATCATAGGGGCATCCAGTAACTGTTCCATCACTCAGAATTGTAAGAGAGAAAGCATTTTTACAAGGTCTTCGCTTAAAAGGCTCAAAACTCACTGTAGATGTATTTTTTGAAATACCACAATACTCTGACTGACCGCTGATTTGATACCAACTTATCTTATCTGGCTTCTCGTCATAGGGCCATCTGAAAAAATCACCCTTGAAAACTGGCTTGCAAAGCTTTTTCCACTTCTTCATAAATGGAAGAATGTCGGCTTCTGAAACCCCTCTTCTTAAATAATCAAGCCCAATTTCAGGGAACTTGCTATCGTAAGTTTCCTTTAACTTAGATGCTTTCTCAATAAAATCTTCTATATTCTGCCAGGAGCAATCTTTTCTCAATCTTTCAAAACCGCTTTTAACATCTGAATCTATGCTGATTCTTATGTGATCAACTGCTTCATAGGGGAAAATGTCATCTGGCATTACCTGCAAAGAAGTCTGCAAAGTCGTGCAAAAGCCAGATGTCAATTTAAGCATTTCAGATAATTCTCTGTTCAAAAGAGGCTCGCCAATCCCAGAAAATACTATTCGCTGGTCTTTGTCGTCTATTTCATTAACTATTTTTTCTACAAGCTCAACTGGTAAATTACATTTTTTGCGTTTTAATACAGAGTTAGGACAGCCAATACAGCTTGCATTACAAAAGCTTGATGGCTCAATATTGATTTGAACAGGGGCATAATCTGTATAGGCCTTTTCCCAACCGGAATTATTAATAAAATCGCCATAAGAAAAATCTGGTGAATCAAAATTAGCTGGCGCAACAGAACAATAACAGTTCAAAGCTCTTAATGAGTTCAGTCTAAGATTAGCACTTATAGAAGGCCTGATTCTAGGGCAGTGATAAGCCCCCACCTTAAATGGATACAAAGGCTTTTTAATAGCCCAGAACAAAGCCCCTCGGCTGGTCATAACTTCGGGATGACTTCTATATAGACCCAAAATCAGGTCTCTGTCTAAGATTGCCCATTCTGCCCCGGGTATTCTTTCTTCAGCCAGGCAGATTTCAAAACCTTCGTCAAAATAAAGGTTTAAACTTTCCTCAACATCTTTTGCGTCAATTAGCAAATTAGTTAAAGGCACTAAAATAGCTGTTTTCCAGTTATACTTTTCAAATACCTTTGCAAAACCTGCACCATACCAGGTATCGTTACCGCTATTGTTTTCCAGAAACCAATGTTGCTGATTAAGACCATAAGGCTTTTCCAAAACTTGAGAAACATCAAAAGGAAGTATCTGAGTTTTTGTTTCGGAAGCTAAAAAAGAAAAAGCTTCACAAAGCTGATTTGGCAACAGAAGAACTGAGCCAGCTATGTTAAGCCTTTTTAATCTTTTATATAATATCTGAAATGAGTTTAACCCATTCCATACAGGTACAGATAAATCAACGTTTTTTCTGTAAAGATTTATTACAGCATCAGCGTAATAAATAACGCCGACATTAGACATATCTATCTATAACTTGTCCTAACATTGATAATTGTTGAGCCTGAACTTTTTCTTCGGCTGCAATTTTAACGAATTTTTCAGCCATATCAGTCTGAGACTGCATACTGTCGTTAAGAACCTGCATCATTGAAGCTGCAGAACTAGAAGAAACACCGCTTACACCGCTCATAATTTACCTCCATGTAATTTAAGCAGATAAGTTCAATCTAGGCCGAGGCGGAACTGTGGTCTGAGTAGACTGATGCTTTTGCATCGCTACTTCCCAAGAATCCCGAAGGTTTTGAACCATCGGTTTTATCGCCAATAAATAGTTTACATCTTTTTTCATATTTGCTTCAACTAATTGATTGTTGAAAAAAATATACAATCGTTCAAGGTTGGCAGCTATATCGCCACCCTTTTCACGATCTAAAGAACACTGCAATTCTGTGAAAATTGCCTGAACCCTTAGAAGAAAATTGTTTATCTTTTCGATATTGTTTTCTTCAAAGGCAGCTTCTGCCTGGGCCATAAAACGAAGGGCTCCATCATACAGCATCAATATCAATGCTTCAGGAGTAGCTGTTTCTATCTTTATTTTCTGATAGTTAGCAGCATTCTGACTGCTCGGACCATATGTAGGATAACCCATCGTACAAATTACATCCCTATATTAATTTTACCATCAAACTCAATAATCGCAAGCTTTTATAACAATTTTTGTTTAAAGCCTTATATTATTTTGTTTCGTTTTTGTAGTTTTCATTGTTATATAAAAGTTAGAAAATATTGATTATTTACAACATTCGATACTTTGCAAACTTTCTTACAACAATAAAAACAATAAAGTCGAAGACTTTAAAAACCAATTACGATAAAAACTATCCATAGTCTTTTATCTTGAATCTTGTATCTTGTATCTTAAAGCTTCCATCTCCCTATAATATTATCATATTTTTCCCTAACCACAAGAAATTTTTAGGGAGAAGGGAGAAGAGACCAAGGTTGCTGTAAAAAGATTTTGTCATTATTATAAATAGAGAGAGAAATAACTACAATAAAAACAAGAAAACGATATGAATAAAACAATAATATTATTAAGTTTGTTTCTATCCTTCATAACTCCTCTTTTTGGAGCCAATCATCCTGAAAAAGTTCTTCTTTTTTATAATATGGAAGCAGGTACAACTTTGATTTACAAAACCTTATCTGAGACTTTTGTTGACTTTGATACTCTTGAAGGGAAAAGACATATTCACTTGACCGTAAAAGGTAGAAAACACATAGAAATTTCAGATAAAGACAGATCTGGAAACATTAATTTATTATACAGTGACCTAATAGATGAGTCTATAAACAATGGGAGAAGAAATACATATCACGGTTGTCCTGCAACTATTTATCAAACGATATCTAAATTTGGAGAAATAGTTCGCAAAGATGACTATTATGGTATTGTTAACTTTTTTATTGAATTTCCAGACAAGCCAATAGGTATAGGTTATAACTGGAGTAAAGAATATACCAATCCTTTTAATTCTGAAATTAAAATTAAAAATTCTTATATATTCGCTGACTTTGTAAAATATCAAGATAAACAATGTGTAAAAATATTATTTGATAGTTATTCTGACAATAGTTTTAATAATAACAAAACCTTTACTTACCACATAGAAGCAATGGGGAAAATTTACTTTGATTATAAAAATGGCGTGATATTGTATTCTGATATATTAATATTTAATTCTACGAAAATGAAAAACGAAACAAACGATGAGCTTTATAGCGAATCAAGAACAAAATCAATTAGTTATTTATCAGAAATAAAGAATGAAGCAAGAATCAGCCACTACAATAAATACTATAGCGGACAGTAAACGTGAGACCTCTCAATTTAGAGAGCAGAGATAAGAGAAAAAAGAGATAAGGGAATTGGCTTTAGTTCACTACAAGTCTTCAGACTCTGCTTTTTACTGTTAAGCAAAGTTCTCAAAAATCCCCCTTAATCCCCCTTTACAAAAGGGGGTCTTTTAGAAAGATGAGAGCAATAGAGAGGAGAAATAAGGGAAGTCTAC
>JAFXRA010000139.1 GCA_017526725.1 Candidatus Rifleibacteriota bacterium | reverse complement strand
CTAGAAGTCTACTCATTTGTCATAATAAGTATAGCGTATGGGCTTTAGCCCTGAAAGCTATACGTTTATGACAATGGGTAGACTGCACAGAGCAGGCAAACTGTCCGACTGAATTGTTGGAAAAGTTAAAAGTGTTACGCTGCGCTGTGAGACACTTCGTTGTGGGACTGCGACTGACGTCACTTGTGGGATATTGTTGTAATAGTTAGAGTTGATAAACCCAATAAACTGTTAACTTTCAACGGATAACAGATAACAGATAACAGACACAAAATTTGCTTTAAAATAACAAATGTATTATTATTTGTGAAACATAAATTTGCTCTTGGTTAATAAAAATAATATTATCTAGAGTCTTAGTAGATTATTATTAAAACAGCTTATTGTGAATTATGTCTATAGAACAAGTTAAACAGAAGAATATTATATTAGCCAAACTATTTTTATATTTTTTCGTTTTTATCGCCATAATAAATTTATTTTTAAAAATTAAAACAGAATTAGTATCAGAAAAGCTAGCTAGTCTTAATCTGCTAAAAAAAAGCAATAAATTATCTTTCTTAGATTCAAAAACTACTCCAAATATGGGCTGGTATAATTTAAAAGAACCTTTTAGTGATTATAAAAAAGGATTTGATAATAATTTTATTAGTTTTCAATATATGATTGTTCCAACAATTCTAGAAAGAAATGGGTCTAACAAAAAGATAATATGCTATTATTCTACTCCTGAACAATTAGATAATTTTTGTAAAAAGAATAAAAAGTATAAGCTTATTGAGAAAGATATATTCTCAAATTTAGCTATATTAGAAAGAAACGACTGATGTTGTATTTTGTTAGATTTTCTCTATCTTTTTTAATAGCTTATTTCTTCGGCAGAGTCATATATTTATATTTTTGTAATCCCCACGAAAAGCATGATTTAATATCAACACTTCATAGTCTATTCTTAGGATTAGGATTCACCAGCATTTTCTTTTGGTTTTATACAATAGCCACAAACGGGTATAATACTAATTATCATGTTGTAGAAACTTGTTTTGCAGGAATATTATATCTCTCTTTGCGATTTAAAAGCGGAAATAAACTTTTTTCTTTTCATACAAAAAAAAGTAATTCAGAGAAAAAGAAAAGAACTCTTTTAAACTATATGGCAATTATACTTTTCAGCCTTATAGCTGTATATTCTTGGTATAAATGTATAAAATATCCTGATGGAACCTACGATGCTATAGCAATGTGGAATTTCAGAGCAAAGTTTTTGTCTTGTGGAAACGAAGCTTGGAATCGAATGTATTTTAATACTTTTGATTATTCACATCGCGATTATCCACTTTTTTTACCTTGTACATTAGCTAGATTCTTTAACTATGTTAAGGGGTTTGATACTACCATTCCCATATTTTTTGCCTGGTTTTTCAACATTAACTGTTTTATTCTGCCTTATTTATATCTTATAAAATTAAAAAATAAATACTATTCAATCTTAGCTGTAAGTATCCTCTCTTTCTCGCCAACTATTTTCTTCCATAGTTGTGTACAATATTCAGATACGCCTTTGGCAATATTTTTTCTAATTTCTTTATATGAGTTTATTAAATGGAACATGGAAAACCGGAATCTACCATGGATTGGGATGTTTTTTGCTTGTCTATGCATTTGGATAAAAAACGAAGGAATACCTTTATATCTTAGTTATAGCTTATTTATTATTTATTGCCTTTATAAGAAAGAAAAGAATATAATCTTATCTATAAAAAATTTTTTAACAATTCTTGCTGCTTTATTACCTATTTTTATTTCAGTTTTATTTGTAAGATATTTTGCTCATAGTGAAAATGATTTAATATTCGGACTTTCTGACAGGTTAAAACAAATATTTGACTTAGAAAGATATAAAATAATAATGCCTAATATTTGGATTTTTATAAAACAACATTTTTGGATTATGTTTATCCCAGTATACTTATTTACTGGTTTTATAGATAAAAAATATTACAAGTTCAAATATCTATTCTTAATAATAATACTGATGAATCTATTATTTATTTTAGCTTATTTAATATCCCCTCATGATTTGGTATGGCATGTCGAAAATTCATTCCCTCGAATAGCTAGTGTTTATTTACCTTCGCTTATGTTCTTAGGTTGTTTGATTTTTGATTATAAAAGAGAATAAAAAAACCGGTATAAGAATTATGCCGGTTTTTTTATTCAAAAAGTTATCTTACTTCTTCTTCGGGAATTTGAAAATTCCATCAACTATACCATATTCGATAGATTCCTTTGAATCCATCCAGTAGTCTCTGTCGAGGTCTTTCAAAACCTTATCTTTGCTCTTTCCACAGTTCTTCCCAAGTATTTCAGCTGAAATTTCTTTGGTTTTAACTATTTCACGAGCTTGAATTTCCAAATCAGAAGCCTGACCATACAGGTATTCAACGCTTGGCTGGTGAATCATTACTCTGCCATATGGGAATATGAATCTTTTGCCTTTTTCACCGGCAGAAAGGATCAAAGAACCCATTGAAGCAGCCAAACCCATACAAACAGTTGAAACTGGTGATGTAATAAGATTCATTGTGTCTATGATTGCCATACCACTTGTTACTACGCCACCGGGACTACTGATAAACAGAGTTATTGGTTCACCTGGTTTCAAAGCTTCAAGATATAAAAGTTTTGAAACAACATCACGAGCAGATTCATCTTCTACAGGACCCCACAGAAAAATCTGTCGATTATCTAGAAGTTTCTGTTCTACTATATCGCTTAACTCAGTAAGACGTTCTCTATCGTCTTCAATCTGTTCGTCATCATCATCGTCATCAAGACGAGTTTTTGCAAAAATATTCTTTTTCATACTGTCTCCATAGAAAAATTCAATATACAACAGATGATTCTATATTTTTTTTTAACCTATATCAATAGCTTAAAAGAATATTTTTCTTGCCAGGCGTAAACTTCTTGCCAAAATATGTTAATAGTAGTTATTGTAATTAGTAGTAGTTGTTGTTATTGATAGAAAAGGAAAGAAAAAGAATGAGTGAAGACAGACTAAAAAAGTATGAAAAACGTTTAAATGAGCTTCATAAGCTTAGTGATGAAGAACTAAAAGACAGATTCTGGGAACTCTGCAATAAAATTGTAGAACCAATGGTTGAATACGGCAAGCACTATACTTCGCCTTCTATCGAAAGATCTGTTCTTTTAAGAATGGGAATAGACAGCCTTACTACCCAGACTTTAGTAAAGAAAATCAATGAAGCTGGTTTGTTAGGAAAAGGTGCTGGTCATGTTGTGCTGAAAGTTTCTCAGAAAGAAAATATCAGCATTCTAGAAGCTGCTAAGAAGATTGCAGAAGAAGACACTGCTCTTCAGGGCTTATTCTAAGGAGATCAACATGACTTACAAACTAGACCCAAATAAAAAAATAGATATAGAAGAAATATTAAAAGACCTTGAACACTATTCACCACGCAGAAAAGGCTGGGTATGGCGTGAAAGACTAGAAGGCGGCAAAATAGGTCCTTTTACCTATAAAAATGTTTCTAAGCCTTTAATTAACTCTGTTCCGTTACCTGCTGCTAAGTATTTCAACAACATTGATCCACAGCCAATGCCTGTTATTACTACAGAAATAGCTTCCGGCCGTTTTGAAGACGATATCAGACGTATGCGTATGGCAGCCTGGCATGGTGCAGACCATATTATGGTTATTAGAACAACAGGTCAGAGCCATATTGACGGTCTTTTAGAAGGCACTCCAGAAGGTGTTGGTGGTGTTCCTATTACAAGAAAGCAAATCAGAGCTTCTCGAAAAGCCTGTGATTTGATTGAAGACGAAGTTGGCCGAAAAATCAACTTCCACTCTTATGTTTCAGGGGTTGCCGGCCCAGAAGTAGCTGTTTTATTTGCAGAAGAAGGAATTAACGGCGCTCATCAGGACCCACAATACAACGTTTTATATAGAAACGTAAATATGTATCGTTCATTCGTAGATGCTGCCAGCGCAAAAAAAGTAATGGCTGATGCTGAAATATTCCAGATTGACGGTGCCCATAACGCAAACGCTACAGCAAAAGAAGGCTGGTCAGTTATGCCAGAACTTCTTGTTCAGCATGGAATCAACTGTGCATTCTCTGTAGCTGTTGGAATGCCCAAAAGCCACATAGGTCTTTCCACCGTTCCTCCATGTGCTCCTCCAACTCCAAAACTTTGGTATGACTTGCCTTATGCAGTAGCTTTAAGAGATATATTCAGCGAATATAAATTCCGTGCACAGCAGAACACAAGATATATCGAAGCAGATATTGAAGAAGCTACTAGAACTCACGTTATCGACACTTTGATTTCCGCTCTGACTTCTGCTGATATCCAGAGCACTATTACTCCAGACGAAGGAAGAAACGTTCCCTGGCATTATAACAATATCAGAGGTATAGAAACCGCAAAACAGACTCTTAACGCTTTAGACGGCATTAAAGAATTGCTTCAAATCAAGCGTGACGGCCCTTTAGGTGAAATGGTTCGCGATATTAAAGAACGAGCTGTTTGCTTCTTAGAAGAAATCTTAGATAATGGCGGTTACTTTGCATCTGTTGAAAAAGGCTTCTTTGTTGACTCTGCACATTACCCTGAAAGAAATGGTGACGGTATTGCCCGTGACAGCCGCGGCGGTGTTGGTGTTGATACAATAGTTAAGCGTGATGACGATTATTTGGCACCTGTTTGCAGTGTTTACGGCGATAATCATTTACCAAAAGGAACAAAGAAAGCCTGCGATTTAATCGGCGGTTGCACGCTCTGCAAACACGATAAAATTGCCTATATTGATGAGATTGACCAGACCGACAACTGCAATATAAGACTAGAAAAATCAGCCGAATTTAGAAAAGGCAATATGATAATGCCTGAAACGGAATGGGCTGGCGATGGCACTGTGCTGATACAGGTTTTCATTCCTGAAGAAATAGAAATCGCCAAAGCTGCTGCATTAGAAATGGCTGCGAAAATGGGGTTAGATACTCCAGAAATAGTTAATGCTCAAGTAATGCATCCAAGCGAAGGAACATTTGTTGAAGTAAAAGGCAAAACTTCTATTGCTATAGATAGAACCAAAATCAAGATTCCACCAAAAGAAGAATTGCTTGATGAAGACGAAATCAGAGCCGCAGTAAAAAAGCTTGGCTTAAAGGTAGTAGCAGGCACTGTCGGCGAAGACGAACACTCTGTTGGTATTCGTGAAATACTTGATATAAAACACGGCGGCATCGAAAAATACGGTGTTAAATACCATTACTTAGGAACTTCTGTTCCTGTAGCTAAAATGGTAGACGCTGCAATAGAAACTGGTGCTGACGCTATATTGATTAGCACAATCATCAGCCATAATGATGTTCACAAAAAGAATATGCGATTATTAGACGAAATCGCTAGAGAAAAAGGCATCAGAGACAAAGTAATCTGCGTATGCGGAGGCACCCAGGTTACTCGTGAAATAGCAAAGGAAGCTGGCATGGATGATGGCTTCGGTCGAGGAACCAAAGGGATTCACGTAATCAGCTCAATTGTCAAAATGCTTAAGGAACGAGGCAAAGTCTGAAAACAAAAAAACAGCTTGGATAAAACCAAGCTGTTTTTT
>JAFXRA010000138.1 GCA_017526725.1 Candidatus Rifleibacteriota bacterium | reverse complement strand
CTGTTGATGCTGATAGAAATGCTAATGAAGATTATATTTATGTAGAAATACTTTGGAATGGTCTTCCTAAGTCTAGCAAAGATAAGAATGCTTCTTTTGCAACAAAGTTGAAGAATTTGTTTGTCAGCAAGAAAAATAAAAACTCTGTATTTGTGTTAAAGCGCAAACGTGGAGTAATGACAGATACTAAAACAGGACTTTGTGCAGCTCCCTGTCCTAACTGCGGTGCTATGGAAAGCAACAGTTCAAACAATGAATGTGAATACTGCGGTGCTGTAATGAATGACGGCAACCGTGACTGGGTTCTTGAAGATATCATTGACGGCAGCGACACTAGGGTTAGTGCTTGGATTTCAAAGGTTAAAATGTCTGCAGGCAAGCCTATAAAGTTTAATGGCTATACTAAGCCTGTTTATAAAAATGCTAAGAATGTAAATACTGTTCCTGAAACTCCAGTTAAACAAAATGTTGCTGATAAAGCTTTTGAGCAAAAGGCTGAAACTAGAAATTCAAATGTCAATCCTAATGCTTCTCCTAATATGTTTGGAGCTGCACCTGGTGTTGCAGCAGGGGTTATTGCTGGTGCAACTATAGCGCAGCAGCGCGCAGTTATGGCTAATATGGCAAAGCCTCAGCCTCAGGAAACATCTAATATAGACCAGATTAAGTGGCTTACTGGAATGATGGTAATTGACGGCAAGATTGATAGGGAAGAATTTAATATTGTTTGTCAATATGGATTAAAGCTTGGTATTAGAAATGAAATAATTGCAAATACTATAAAAACAATTGCTTCTCAGCCAAATATTATAGATAATCTGGTTAAGACTGTTCCACTAGCTGAAAACTTGGAATTAATGACTATGTTGGTCAGAGTTGCATTCTCTAATGGTAATCTGACCAAAGAAAAGCTGGGAATGATTAAATATGCTGCTAAGAGAATGAATTTAAGAGAAGAACAGCTTAGGAGCATTCTTGAAAGTGAAAAGCAAAGATTTCATCAGCGAACAGCCTGATTAATTCTTTTTCTCAAATCTCAACTCTCATCACCAAACACCAACAACCACTCCAAGCTTCGCTTGGTTCCCCACTCTGTATAGTCTACTCATTGTCATAAACGTATAGCTTTCAGGGCTAAAGCCCATACGCTATACTTTTTATGACAAATGTGTAGACTTCCCTTCTCCCTCCCTAAAATAATTCATTTGTACTATTGCGGATTGATGATTTTTTCATTATAATTATCTCATTAGTTTACTTACTAATACCTATTTTTTATCGGGAGGACAAACTATTGAATAAATATTCAACTTTGTTAGCAGCCCTTGCTATTCTAGGTTCTAGTGCCGTTTATGCTGATGGTATCAGTTTAAGCAATTCTCGCGGCTTTTCTTCTAATCTTGAAGTAAAATGCTCTGGAGTTAAACTTGGTAAAACCAATGTTCTTGGCTCTAAGGCAATAACTATAAAAGCTAAAGATGCAAATCCATCTTACTTAAAAGATGCTCCAGAACTTCCTCAATATACTGCAATGCTTATGATTAACCCAAATGAAAAGCCGGTTATCACAGCAAATAGTATTGAAAGCGAAATTATTGAACTTGATGCTCCAGTTGTTCCAAGTAAAGGTAACTTTAAGCGAACTATAGACCCAGCTTCTGTTCCTTACAAATATGGTAAGGTATACAACGAAAACAAGTGGTATCCTGCTGATAAAGACCTGGTTCAGGTTGGTAACCCCTTTATTTTCCGTGAAGTTCGCGGTGTAAACCTTATTGTTAATCCTGTTCAGTATAATCCTGTTCAGAAAAAGATTAGAATTCACAAGAATATCAAGATTTCTGTAAATTCTGAAAATAAGCGTTCTAGTAATACACTTAATGGTAATAAACCTATAAGTAAGGCTTTTGAACCTATTTACAAGAATACTTTCATCAACTTCTCTCAGGCAACAACTCGTTTACCAAGATTGAATGAAGTTGGCCGCCTGTTGATTATCACAGCAGACGAATATGCAAATGCAATGAAGCCATTTGTAGAATGGAAAAAGAAATGTGGCCTTTTAGTAAAAATGGTTCCAATGAGCCAGGTTGGTACTACAAATACAGATGTTAAAGCTTTTATTCAGAAAGAGTATAATAAAGGCGGTCTGACCAACATTATGCTTGTTGGTGATTCTGACAAGATTCCTTCTAATAAAGGTGTAAATGAAGGCGCTGATTCTGATACCTGCTACGTAAAATTAGCTGGCGATGACCATGTTCCCGATGCAATTATAAGCAGACTTACTGCTGAAGATGAAAAAGGCGTAGCTTATCAGGTTGCTAAGTTCTTGAATTATGAACAGTACACTACTGAAGATACCAGCTGGTATACCAGACTCTTCGGTATTGGTTCAGCCGAAGGTTCTCCTGCAGATTATCAGTATATTGACGAACTCAGACAGGAACATATGACTAAGGGTACTTTCAAGAGTGCTGAAAAAGCTTATGATCCAGGTGCAACTCAGCAAGATGTTCTTGATGCAGTTAACAAAGGTGTTAGCCTGATGAACTATCTTGGTCATGGTTCTGGTTCAAGCTGGGGAACAACTCGTTTCAGCAATTCCTATATGAGCAAACTTGATAATGGCTGGAAGATGCCGATTCTTTTCGACGTTGCTTGTTTGAATGGCCGTTTTGTTAATTTCACTGGTTTCGGTGAAAGCTGGATGCGTGCCGGTAGCATTGAAAAACCAGCAGGTCTTGTTGCTTACGTTGGTGCTACTACAAGTATGGCTTGGGTTCCACCAATTCATGTTCAGGCTGAAATCAACAAGAATCTTATCGTAAATGATGTTTATAAGACTGTTGGTGGTCTTTATATGAACGGTATTATGAAAGGTCTTGAACTCTATACCGCAGAACCAAAGGGTGATGGCGTTCAGATTCTCGAACAGTGGCATCTCTTTGGTGATTCAACTCTTCAGGTTCGTTTTAGAGCTCCAGAAAAACTCAAAGCAGAAGCTAAAGTCACCCGTGCTGGTAATTCAAAGAGCGTTAAGATTGATGTAGTCGGCAAGAACGGCAAACCAGTCAGCAATGCTCGTGTAACAGTTTACACTACTGGCATGAAGAACCTTAAAGTTGCTTACACTAATGATAAAGGTCAAGCTGCTGTAACTATGCCTGTAAACATGACTTCAGGCTTTATGACTGTAACTGGTGCTGATGTTACTCCAATCGTAGATCAGCCGATTAAGTTCTAAGTTTAACAAAGCTTAATAAAAACTCAGTTCTCTTTTAAGAGAGCTGAGTTTTTTGTTTTTAGTAGAAAAAATAAGGTTAGAGTTTTATAATTCTTTCATGCAGTTTAAATACATAAAACTTGAAATATTTATTCCTGAAACACATTTCAGGCAGCTTCAAAAAGCTTTGCAAAAAGTAGATGCAGGTCATATTGGAAATTATGATTCCTGTCTTTCCTATACTAAGGTTATTGGAACCTGGCGGCCGTTAGAAGATACCAAACCCTATATTGGACAGCAAAATGAAATTAGTGAAGAACCGGAATTGAAAGTAGAAGTAACTATAAAAGCAGAAAACCTTGAAAAAACAATTTCTGCAGTAAAGAGTGTACACCCTTATGAAGAACCTGTTATTAATGCTATTCCTCTGCTCGAAGTAGGTATATAACGTGAATTACTGGATACTTTTCGAACAGCTTCTTGTTTTGCTTGCTATGATGGCAACCGGCTATGCTGCTTATTCCCTACGAATTATTGATGATAAAGGCTACATCCAGTTGTCTTCATTGGTTGTACGTATTCTCAATCCATTTCTGATGATTAGCGGGGTTTTAGGGAAAAGAATTGCATTTTCCTCTAATGAAATCGGGCAGAATATTATTCTTGTTTGCGTCTTATATT
>JAFXRA010000137.1 GCA_017526725.1 Candidatus Rifleibacteriota bacterium | reverse complement strand
GCGGGGGAAGTGGCACGCAGTGCCGAAAGGGGGAGCAATGCATTAGCATTGCGTTGTAACCTATAGGTAACTTACCCATTAAGCAAGGGAGTTTCTGGAGAATAATAACTCATCTAATCTTTCTTTCATAATTAAGTCTATATAATAGCAAACATCATCAAATTTTTTATTAACATCTGGATTTCCAAATCGAACAACTCTGTAGCCTAATTTTTCAAAATATAAAGTTCTTTTATCATCATATTTTATATTTTTTTCTAGGAGATGTTGAATACCATCTATTTCAATTACCAATTTTGTTTCCTTACAAAAAAAATCAACAATGTATTTCCCTATTGGATGCTGACGACGTATTTTTAATGGATATTTTCGTAAATAAATATTCCAAAGTTTGTTTTCTTCATTGGTAGGATAATTTCGTAATTTTCTAGTCCGTTTTCTTTGTTTATAAGTAAGCATTTTTTTCTCCTTTGATTTCTTTAATTTGAGAAAAATTATTTTTCTCTATTAGTAATCATTTGAAAACGGAAAAATGGACAAAAAATATTGTAAGGATTTAATATTTTTACAAATTTCCATCTTTCTTCTTCTTCTATCTTCATTCTTCCATCTTTTATCTTTTAGCTTGACTATAGTTTAAATGGTTGTTAGAATACGTGCACTTAAGGTTGGAGGCTGTAAAATGAAAAAATATTTTTTTACCTCTGAATCAGTAACTGAAGGCCATCCAGATAAGGTAGCCGATCAGATTTCTGATGCAGTTCTCGATGCAATTCTCGCAAAAGACCCGTTAGGTCGTGTAGCTTGCGAAACTGCTGTAACAACCGGTTTAGCTATGGTTATGGGCGAAATCACTACAAAGTGCTATGTCGACGTTCAGTCTATTGCTCGTAAAGTCATTACTGATATCGGTTATACCAATGCTGATTACGGTATTGACGGAAAAAGCTGCGGCGTTATCGTAAGCTTAGACGAACAATCACCAGATATCGCACAGGGTGTAAATCACGCTCAAGATGGTTCTGACAAGGATGAAAATCTTAATGTTGGCGCTGGCGACCAGGGTATGATGGTAGGCTTTGCCTGCAATGAAACTCCTGATTATATGCCCGCTCCTCTTTATTATGCTCACAAAATGTGTCAGAAATTGGCCGAAGTCCGCAAACAAAAAGTCGTTGACTATTTGAGACCAGACGGAAAAGGCCAAGTTACTGTTGAATATCATGATGGCAAGGTTGCCAGAATTGATGCAGTTGTCCTTTCTACTCAGCATAATCCAGATGTTACACACGAAACAATCGAAAAAGACATGATTGAAAAGGTTATCAAACAGGTTATTCCTGCTGAACTTATCGATGATAAGACTAAGTTCTTTGTTAACCCAACAGGTCGTTTCGTAGTTGGCGGACCACAGGGTGACTCTGGTCTGACAGGCCGCAAGATTATCGTTGATACTTACGGTGGAATGGCAGCTCACGGCGGCGGAGCCTTCTCAGGCAAAGACCCGACTAAGGTTGACCGCTCTGGCGCATATATGGGAAGATACATTGCTAAGAATCTTGTTGCAGCTGGTGTTGCAGACAAAGTTGAACTTCAGATAGCTTATGCTATCGGCGTTGCAAAACCAATGTCTGTTCATGTAGACACTCACGGAACTGGCAAGATTGACGAATCTAAGATTGAAGAAATCATCAATAAAGTATTTGACCTTAGACCTGGTGCAATCATCAAGAATCTTGATCTGAGAAGACCAATCTATCGTCAGACTGCTTCTTATGGTCATTTCGGCCGTGGCGAACTCAATCTCCCATGGGAAAAACTTGATAAAGTTGAAGAAATCAAGAAACTTGCTTTCTAATCAATTAACCTAACTAAGACAAAAAGCCCCTGCGTATTTAATGCGTAGGGGACTTTTTTAGAGGGTTGAGGGGAAAGGGTATAGGGAAAAGGGAAGAAACTAAACTTAGTTTGAAACAATTCCCTAACCCCTCCTCCCTACACCCTAATCCCTTAAACAACATGAAACACAAATTTCTATATATAGCTTTAATAATGCTGCTAGCAAGCTTTTCAGCTGCTATGGCGGCAGAAGACAATCGCCTGCTGCCTGTTTTGGTTTATCATCATATACAAGATCCGGTAAAATCTGATGTTTCATGTACTCCTTCAATGTTTGAAGCCCATATGATAGCTTTAAAAGATGCTGGTTTTACACCTATAACTATTCCTCAGACCCGTTCTTTTTTAGCAGGAACCCTTTCTCAAAGCATTAAGAAACCTGTTCTTATTACTTTTGATGATGGTTATGAAAGTCTATACAATTATGCTTTGCCTATATCTATTAAATATAGAGTTCCTATGACTGTTTTTGTTATAACTTCCAGAATTGGGCAAAAACCTCAATTTTCAAAGTATCTTACCGAATCTCAGATAAAAGAGATGAATGCCAGCGGCTTATGGTATTTCGGTTCTCATTCACACAATTTACATACTGAAAGTATTAAAATTTATAATGCTTTTGGTGGAGGAAAAGTTAATCCATTATTAGAAGATCTTAGAGATGATTTGGTTGCTTCTTCAAAATGTCTTGAAGGAATTTTGGGTATTCCTACAGAAATAATTGCCTGGCCTTATGGAAAATTTAACAGTGAATATTCTGCTATTGCAAGGCTAGTAGGGTATAAAATGCATTTTACAAGCTTATATGGCTATAATGAACCAGGAACCAATCCCTATTCCATAAAAAGAATACCTGTCTCTGCCAGAGATACCGGAGCTTCTGTGGTAAAGAAGTGCCGTGGAAGACAAAGATAAAATAAAAAAAAGCCTAAATACTTTTTAAAGTATTTAGGCTTTTTTGGTCTTAGGTTGATTTTAATATCTAAAAGAAGATATTATTCTGATTTTTCTTCTTTGGAAGTTTCAGCTTCTTCTTTCTTTTCGGTTTCTTCTTTGGCTTCTTCTTTTACTTCTTCTTTTTCTTCAGTATCGTATTCGGTTTCTTCTTCATC
>JAFXRA010000136.1 GCA_017526725.1 Candidatus Rifleibacteriota bacterium | reverse complement strand
TTAAAAGCTTTTTTAAATTTTGTTCTAAGGATTTTTTGTTTTCGTCGTAATCTAAACTTTTGTATTTGCACAGACCTTCGATTCCTATAGTTTTAACTCTTGCTGAGCGGCTTTCAGAAGTATTCTTAAAGTAGTTTATCAGACGAACAGTATCTCTTGCTATAAAGGCAAAATAAATAATAAGCAAGAAGAAAAAAAATAATAAAATTCGAAGTATTGTTTTTTTCATAAAATCTCCTTAAATAATAATAAATTATAGCATATATAGAGATAAAAATCTCACCTCGCTCAAAGATTGACAAAATACAAACTGTGTTTTAAGCTTAAAGCATGTGTAACAAAAAACTGCTGATAAAAATACTCTTTGCTTTAATGTTGATTGTTCCAATGGCAAAGGTTTCGGTGGCTCAAATTAATAATTCACAAAAGAGCCTGTTGGCTGACATTCCAGAGCCGCCCAATGCCAAAACGGAACTTCCTTCACCTGTTCCAATGGTTTACCAGTTTATGGGTGCCCTTATGGATGGTGAATACGATGTCTGTCTATCTAATTTTGATGTTCAGACCTTCTTAGATTTGCTTTATGGGAAGAATCTAGCAAGATTAGAAAAAGACGAATTTAACGAATTGTTTTCTTACCAGACTCAAACCCACCGTAATGAATTTCGTTTCCTTTCAAAAGTAATGAACAGAGTTGCGGCTGGTGCAAGAATAGATTATTCAGACCCTCGTTACGGCAAGCTAAAATCCCAGTGTAAAATAGTTATAAGGTTAGATACTAACAGAGGCCGTTTTGATTATGAAGTTTTCTGTCGTTATACAAGAAAACGCTGGTATGTTTACGATTATATTTTGAATAAGCAGAGACTGACTCAGGTTTTCAGAGACAGTATAAATGGCGTATCAGTTACAAGATATCTTGACAGTCTGAGGCCATTCTATGGACCAATAAAAGGAACAAGACCATTACGCAATAAAGAGTATGAATTCAGCATGTTTATTCCCACTAACTATGAACTCAGGGAAAAAATCAGTCCTACTTTACTAGCAACTCTCAGCGGTTTAAATGGTACATTCCTTCTGCATGTTCAGGCAGCTAATTATGATACTCCTCAGACATTGGCCCAGGTCGGTAAAGCTATAAAAGATACTCTTATGCCTTTTAATCCAAGACTTTATGACCAGTGGAAAGCAGATATTGCAGGCGTTGAAATCGGTAATATTTTATTCCATTTTACTCAGGGCAATAGAATACTTTATTGTCATATGGTGCTGATTCCATTAGGTAAAAAGCTGGTTGTACTGAACTTTTATCATAGCACGCTCCAAATCATGAAGCACATGACAAATATTCGTGAAACTATTCTGCGATCATTATCTCTGCCTAAAGTAGAAGCAGCAGGCGGTTTGATGCCTGGTCAGTTTGTTGATGATATTAAAATTACTGAAACAAGCAGCAATGGCGGTAGTAGTGAATTCGGCGATGGTTCATCTTTTGATGTTAATTCTGTATCTTTTGATGATAATGCTTTCAACGATGATACTACTTTTGATAATGAAAATTCTTTCTCTGCATCAGATAACGAACCAAGTGACCCGGATGATATACCGGCTTCCTATGAAAGTAATAATTCCAGCAGTTTAGATGAAGACGAAGATGATGATAATATGAGTTGGGGAAATGATTCCGAAAATGTTTCATCTGATGATGATGATATTGATATGCTCAGACCTGATTCATATGTTGAAGATTCTGATGATGGCGATGAAGAGCTATCGGAACCTGAACCTGAAATTCCTTCTTCTGGCGGATATGGCGATGGTCACTTTGGTGATGATGACGACTACGGCTTCGATGAAGGAGAAGAAGTAGCTTTCTAAGCAAAATGATAAAAAAAACGGCTTCATAAATAATATATGAAGCCGTTTTTTTTATCAGATTACTAAGTAGGTTAATATGCTAGACAGTAGCCGTCGCGGTGCATATCGCCGACAGCTTCTATTTCTTTATCCGTATCATCTCTATAAATGGCACTTACTAGCCCGAAATAATCATGCAAATACTCCCTTTTGCTGGTTTGGGGGTATATTTGCTTTAACTCTTTCAAAAAAGAATTATACTTCTCATTTGATTTTTCAGATTCTTCTACAATCAGTCTGTTATTATATTCCAGATAGAATCTAGGTGCAGCAACGCTTTCACTTAGCTTATAACCTCTAAGCATTCTTGCTAAGACCATTCCGGTATTTGAAATTATTCTGTCTGCGCCAGCACCGCCAAGAGCTAGCCAGGGTCTGCCAAACTTTGTTACTATAACTGGTGATTTTGATGTTATTGAACCTGCATAAACCGGGTAATTATCTGAGTATCTGACTATTGAATTTGAATAGGTTCTAAGGCTGTTGGCATAAAAGAAGCCGCCTGGAGCAAGCTGACCGGTTCCAAAGTGGTTTCCTAGAGTTAAGGTCATAGAAACTACCAGATTGTTTTTATCCCAGACACAGAGATGTGTGGTGTTTGTGTCATTGGCATCAATGGATTGTTCTGGCATCATTTCAGAATCGAAATATAAGAAATCCTGTGGTTTGTCATAGAAATCAGACAGGTTGTAGTATTTCTCATTAAGTATTTTTCTGCTTATTCCTGCCTGACATAATAATTCGTCAGGAGTTTGATATAAAAGAGGTTGTCTGGTGGCAAGAAGGTTTAACGTAAGTTTAATGCTGACTACAGAACAGGAGGGAAGAGGATTCCCGAAGATTTCAAAGTATTTATATGTAGCTTTTACAGGCTTGCACAGCTTGCTTTTATACTTCATGAAATCATATTTTGTATAAAAAGAGCCTTTTGATTTCATGTCTGAAATTGTTTTGTCGGCATCTTTGCCATAATAAAATGAAAGTCCCTGGTCAAATGCCAGTCTTTTTAAGGTTAATTCCAGTTTTGGCTGTTTAAGAATCTGACCTGCTTTCAAAGGAGTGTTATTGGGAGCTATAAGCATTAAAGCATTTGAATCTTTTATTCTTGAGATTCTATCTGAAATAATAGAAGATAAATATGGGCTGATTTCAAAACCATAATGGCATAAGTCAATTGCGGGCTGAAGCAGTCTTTTTGCTGTTTTGGTGCCATACAGTCTTCGCATTTTTAACAGCATTTCAGGAATAGCAGGAAGAGATATTGTACACTTATATTCGTTTTGTATTTTTTCTGTGGGTCGGCGTGTAGAGCCGTCTATTGCTATAATTCTTCCGTTTGGGCTGCAGATTAAAGCGTATCCTTCGCCGCCTATGCCAGAGTTTGTAAAATCAACAACCCCAAGCACGAAAGCGGCTGTAATAGCAGCATCAACAGCGTTGCCGCCTTCTTTTAAGACTTTTACTGCTGCCTGGGCAGCCAGTGGGTGACCGCAGCTTACAGCACCGTTATAGCCTTCTGAGTAATAGATTCGATGGTTTTCACCGAATACTGGGTTAATAAAGAATAATATAAAGATTATTAATAGATATTTTTTAGGCATTTTTAGCTCCGTATAAGGATAGTATAACATGGAGCAGTAAGAGTTGGAAGGGTTGGAAGGGTTGTTCTAATGCCTCTATTTGAGAGGAGGTGTCAGACAAATGTCTGACGGAGGTGTGACCTAACCAGAGTTACCTTTTGTTTGTTTTTTATAGTTGTTAATTGATGTTGTTATTGTTTAAAGAGAAGACCCCTTTCGGCACTATGTGCCACTTCCCCCACCTTCGTGGGGGCAGATCTTCTGTAACAGCAACGTCCAAATGTCTCGAACAATATCCCACAAGCGACTTCAGTCGCTGTCTCACAACGAAGTGTCCCACAGCATAGCGTAACACTTCTCACACTTCTCACACTTCTCACTCTTTGAACCTTGAACTATTCGAACGATTCTAACTGATAACCAAATTTTAAATTTATTATTTTATTATGTTTTATTATTTGTTATAATTGTTTACATTATGCCATACAACAATAACTATGCTAATTTTGTACATCTTCATGTACATAGTCACTACAGTCTGCTTGACGGTGCTGCACCTGTTAAGGCAATAGTTGAAGCTGCAAAGCGCTTCAAAATGCCTGCTGTCTGTATTACAGACCACGGCAATATGTTTGCAGCAATCGAATTGTATCATGAAGCCATGAAAAAGGGTCTTAAGCCGATTATGGGCTTTGAGGCTTATATTACCGCTGGTTCAAGATTAGAAAAAACCAAGGAAAGTTTTCATAAGTTTCCTACTCATCATCTTGTGTTGTTGGCAAAAAACCAGACAGGTTATAAAAATCTTTTAAAATTAGCATCTATCGGGCATATTGAAGGTTTTTACTATAAGCCAAGAATTGACCACGAAGTCTTAGAAAAATACAGTGAAGGTTTAATAGGTTTAAGTGCCTGTCTCGCTGGTGAAATCCCTGCTGCTCTTTTAAAAGATGACCGGGAAAAGGCTAAATCAATTCTACAATATTACCAAAGTGTATTTGGTAAAGAAAACTTTTATGTGGAACTTCAGAATCATGGGCTTCCAGAACAGCTTAAGGTTTTACGTCCATTAGTTGAAATTGCCAGAGAATGCGGTGCTCCATTAGTAGCGACCAATGACAGCCATTATGTGAATCCTGAAGATTGGGAAACTCAGGATGCTCTGCTTTGCATGTCTACTCAGACCACCTTAGATAACCCAGAACGTTTCCGCTTCGGGTCGAAGGAATTTTATTATAAGTCTCCCAGCGAAATGGAAACCCTCTTCGGTGAATGGCCTGAAGCTCTTGATAATACCGTTAAAATAGCAGACAGATGTAATGTGACTATAACTTTTGGTACATCGCTTATCCCTGTTTATCCTGTTCCAGAAGGCAAAACTGAAGAAAGCTATGTTAGAGAAATATGCTACAAAGGCTTTAAGGAAAACTATGGCGATAATCCTCCTGATGGTGCGATGGAGCGTCTTGAGTTTGAATTAGAAACCATCAAAAAGATGGGGTATTTCGGCTATTTTCTGATTGTGTGGGACTTTATAAACTGGGCAAGAGAAAACGGCATACCTGTCGGCCCCGGTCGTGGTTCAGCAGCAGGTGCAATA
>JAFXRA010000135.1 GCA_017526725.1 Candidatus Rifleibacteriota bacterium | reverse complement strand
GGCTCTTTTTTTATGACTTTAAACCAAATATAAAGTATTAGTTATCACCATTAATGGTTTTCCATTTCTTTTCTAAACCATTAGTTGCATCGTTTGGATCAGCAATTTCATTAGCAGCAGCGTAAGTTGGTTCAGTAGTAGTATTTTCAATGGTATTATAGAAAGCAACAACTTTAGAAGATTCAGTATTAGTTGCTTTTTTATAATAAATACCAAAAGCATAGTTTTGAGTACCAGCTCTATTCTTGAAAATACGAGCAGATAAAGGAGCATAATCATTTAATTTTTTACCATCAAGAGCTGTTGATGTTAAATCTTGGTCATCAGCAGGTAAAACACCTTTGCTAGCAGCAATAGAAGTCATTATGTTTGCACCAGACATAGCATTCTGATAAGCAGACATGAAAGAAGCTTTCTTTGCTTCGTTCATAGCATCCTGAGCACCGCCGAAGAATGTTGGAGCAGCTGCTGCAGCAACGATAGCAAGAACTGCAACAACGAGTAAGAGTTCCATCAATGTAAAACCTTTTCTGTTCATTATGTACGTTTCCTTTTTAAATTTAAATTAAAATTTGTAAAACATTGTACCCAAATTCACGAGGTGTGTTATATCATTTTTCAGCATCAGAGTCAAGAAAAAAAAATTTTATTATTGTAGCGCCCTCCTCTGATTGCTTTTAGCAATCAGCCCCCTCCGTCTTGCTTACGCAATCCACCTCCCTCAACCAACAAAAAAATTTGTTGTTTGAGGGAGGATCTTTATGGATTGGATTCTATTCCTAGGGCAACAAAGTTGCCCTAGGTTATTGAAATTGTGTCTTCCAGACACAACAAATACAGAAGTTTATTAATAGTGACTGGAAGTCACTACTTTAATAACCGTGGGTGTCTTTGACACCCACGGAATAGATGATATATAATTAATGCGCCTGGAGGGCGCTACATCTTGAAACATTGATTATTTAAATGACATAAAAAAAATCCCTTGGGGTGTACCAAGGGATTAAATAAAAAAAATTTATTGACTACCAAAAAAGGTTAAACGAAATTAATTCGCGTTTAACTGCTTCTTGCAAAGTATTAGGGAAGATAAATATTCTTTGTTTATCTTTCAGAGTTAAATATACATTGAAAAACTTAAAATATCAAGAAAAAAATTAGATTATTCTAACTTATTTTTAATTATCTAATTATAAAATTCTTTTATTCAATCGCAGGAAAAACAATAAAACTAAGCTTATGTTCAGAATCATTTTTAGTTGCTGTCAGAGTAATTCTAATACAATTAGGTATTGTTTTTGTGATACTGCCTTGAGTATATGTACAAGATGTTACGTCGCTAGCAGTTAACTTATTGATTGATATTCCATTGGCTAAGTCGTAGCTATTTGTTGTCGAACTGTTAGCAAAAGAGTTTATAATTTCATTAAGGTGATCAACACTTGAAGACTCATTATCGAATATTATTCTTCGACTTATAACCGAGCTTATTTCCTGTAATGAATTAATCATGGTTTCTTGAGTAGTAATACGATTAAAGCCCCCAAAAGAATTAATCATAAATGGAATAGCACTAGTAGCTATTATCGCTAATATAACAGTAACCAGCATCAATTCTAATAGTGTAAAAGCTTTTTTATTCATTATATTATATTAACCTCAAAATGAAACCGTTTTTATTTCGGTTTGAATGTCATTAAAATCTGGAGCTGTAACTTTAATTACACAGATTTTATTACCGCTTGATATATTAGAACCAGCATCAGGTGTTTGTTCTTCTAAAAATAGTTTCAAATTCGTGGTTCCATCAGGATGAACCATTGAATTCTTAGGTATTACGACTCCATTGACTACTTTATGATTACCATTATTGTCAACTGTTTCAATAAAACCTAATATATCACCTAGTTTTGAATATTTTTCAGCTTTCATAATCATCAAAATATTATTCGCGGCAGTCTGAGTCTTGGCTTTCGCTATTTCTGTTGAAGTAAAATCACCTGTTACAGCTATCATATAAGCTATTCCCAGAAAAATAAAAGCAAGCATAGGTAAAGCTACTACTAATTCTATTAACGTAAGCCCGAATCTATTAATTCTCTTTTTCATTTTTATTTAACGGCTATTGCTTTAGAATAACCTTCCCTTTTAATTGTTATTGTTTGGTTTTGTGGACTAACCTTACCATCTAATTCAAAAGTAAAACTTTTATCTGAAGAAATATCGATTGAAAAATTTGATGGTAATTTGTAAGAATTATCACCAATCGTTATTGTTCCATCTTTTTTAAAGGTTATTGTAGATTCATTTACCCGGCCTGCAATAGCCATACTTCTAGCGGAAGATATGAGATTTACAGTCATTTGCTCTGCAGGTCCATCGTTCATTGTAAGATATGCCTCGCTGATATAAGGCATGCTTACCGCTGCTAATATTGCTAATACAGCAATAACAAGCAGAAGTTCCATTAAAGTAAAACCCTTAGTTTGTTTTATATTCTTACTCATTTTTAATACCATTTAGTTAGGTCTTATGAAACTCATCTTGAATAGAGGTATGAATACTGCAATCATGATAAAGCCAACTAAAACCGCCATTATTACAATAAGACAGGGTTCCATAATACTTAAAGCTGCTTTAATAGCGGCATTAAGCTGTTCATCATAATAGGTAGCTATTTCATTGAACATAGAATCCATCGTCCCTGTGGTTTCACCAGTTTCAATAAGTTTCTGGGCCATTGGAGGGAATATAGGATCGTTTTCCAGAGCTGCTTTTAAATTGCTACCCTGATCGATATATTGTTTCATTTTCTGTACAGTTGCCTTAGGAGTTGGTATAGTCATGGTATTTTCTATAGCCAATAGTAATTCTCTTAATGGAACGCCAGCCTGCAACAAAAGCCCCATTGATTCAGAAATCTGAACAACAAAAAATCTTTTGGTAACATCTCTTATTACTGGTATACTTAGAGATGTTTCTACCAGCGTGTTGCGACCACTTTCTGTTATAGCATAATAAACCAACAATACTATCAATACTACAAAACCAACCAAAACTGCAATCCAGTTGGCTGATACAAAATTACTTACAGAAATGAGTATTTTGGTAGCTATTGGTAATTCCAAACCTGCTTTTGAAAATAATTCAGCAAATCTAGGAACAGCAAAGCCCATAAGAACCAATAAAACTATTCCTGCAACTATTAACAAAACACAAGGGTAAGCTAAGGCACCTATAATCTGACCTTTCAACGCTGTTCTACGTTTACTGCTTGCAGCAAGTTTAACCAAAACCTGTTCCAGAACACCGCCTGTTTCACCTACACGTACCATAGCAACGGTGAATTTATCGAAAATATCCATATGGTGACTTAAAGCTTCTGAGAAAGAAGCACCATTATAAACTCGGCTTCTTAAATCTTCTAAGCAGCTTTTAAAAGTGGGGTTATCTTCACCATGTTCCAAAGACTGCAATGCTTCTGCCAAGCTAACGCCACATTTTATCATTATAGAAAGCTGTATAAGAAAAGTTGATATAGTTTCTGATGAAACTCTTCGGTTAAATAAGTTTAAGTCAGTATCAAGAACCTGACCTTCTTCTTTTACTTCATCAATAGAAGTAATTAAGTAACCTTTACTTTCTAGAATATTTACAGCAACAGACTGGTTTTCTGCTTCTATTTTATCTGTTATTATTTTCCCTTCAGAATCTTTTGCTTGATATTGATAAAAAGCCATATTATGCTCCTTTTAAAGTACTCTGGCCAGTTCTGTAGCACTAGTGATATGGCTACGAAGCTTGTTAAGTCCTGCTTCTTTCAGAACTATTGTTCCTTGTTGAACAGCAGTTGCTTCAAGTTCCTGACTAGTTGCTCTTTCTATTATTTTTTTACGAATTTCGGAATTTACAATAGTTATTTCTTCTATACAGCTTCTGCCTCTGTAACCTATACCTGCACAAGCTGCACAACCTTTGCCTGCAAAAGTTTTAAAGTTTATACCTAATTTTTCTTTAAGTTCTGCTGGAACTTCTTCCTCTGCAAGACAATGTGTACAGTTAACTCTTACAAGTCTTTGTGAAATCATTCCAAGAAGAACGTTAGCTGTTAAATAGGGTTCTACCCCCATTTCTGCAAGTCTTACAGGAACTTCAGAAGTATTACCGCAGTGAACAGTAGAGAAAACCAGGTGACCTGTCATAGCTGCATTAGTTGCCAGCATAGCAGTTTCCTGGTCACGGATTTCTCCGACTAGAATGACATCCGGGTCCATACGAAGAATAGAACGAAGCCCTGATGCAAAAGTCAAATCAACTTTTGGGTTAACCTGAATCTGATTTAATGTTGGAAGTCTGATTTCAACCGGGTCTTCAAGAGTAATTATTTTTACACTTTCCTGATTAAGCTTCTGTAAAATAGAATAAAGTGTAGTAGTTTTACCAGAACCAGTCTGACCAGCAACAAGAATTAAACCAAAATTATGAGATATCAATTCATTTACTTTTTCTAAGCTGTTTTCAGAAAATCCAAGTTTTTCCAGCTCTGGAGCTTTACTTTGACTATTTAAAATTCTTAGAACAATATTTTCGCCGTCAATACAAGGACAAACCGCAACACGAAGGTCAACCTTTCTACCTTCGGCATCAAACATTATTCTGCCATCTTGAGGAATTCTATGTTCACTGACATCAAGTTTAGCCATAACCTTGATTCTTGAAGTAATCATAGGATGCAGGCTAAGTTTTGGTCTGAACATGGTTTTTAAAATACCATCTATGCGATATCTTATATGAAAATCATGACCATCACGTTCAATATGAATATCTGATGCACGTTCTTTTATAGCTCCAATTAAGACCTGATTAACAAATTTTACTATAGGTCCGCTTTCTAGAAGAGCATCGTCAGGATCAACAGTATCAAGCATTGAATCTACTTTATAATCTTCAATGTAGCGCATACTGCTGAGCATATCTTCGTTTCCAAGATAATTGCGCTTTATGGCTTCCATCAATTGGTCATTTGTCGCCAGATTAAAAATAATTCTACGCCCAAGTTGGGTTTCTAGTCTT
>JAFXRA010000134.1 GCA_017526725.1 Candidatus Rifleibacteriota bacterium | reverse complement strand
ATTTTGATTTAGTCAGAACTTACAAACGTTCTGATTATCCACATTTAAACGATAAAGATTTTGCTAATTTCAGAGAAATAAAAACTCCGAAAATGGCTAGCGGCAGACTTTTCAGATCTTCTTCACCTATAGATACAAAACTTGCCAGAAACTACTATTGTGACAGATTTGCAAAAGAAGCCGGCGTTAAAACATTTTTTAATCTTTGTAACTCAGTAAAAGCAGCCAAAGAATTACCAGCCTTTGCAAAATCTTATTATGCAACCCAGCATATTTATTATTTACCATTAAATGTAGATGTAACTTCTGAAGTCTTCTCTAATGGCATGAGAGAAATAGCTAAGGCTATGCTGAATAAAAAAACATTTCCATGCTTGATTCACTGTGTTGAAGGCCAAGATAGAACAGGCTTCGCTTGCGCAATGTTTGAACTTTTCATGGATGCTACTTATGAAGCAGTAGAAGCTGATTACGTAAAAACCTTTATGAATTACTATAAAGTAAAAGAAGGGTCAGAACAGTATAAATCAATAGCCAAGAATATATACGTAAACTTAGATAGAGCTTTCAAAGAAAGAATCAAAGATTACGAAGGCTTTGACAAGAACAAAACGCAGGAACTTGCTAAAAAATATTTCAAATCTCTAGGCCTTACAGACGAACAGCTTAATCAGATTTGGGATAATCTTTCCAAATAATATATTAAAGTCTGATAAAACTAGCATTGTAATAATTGTTGATAATTGTTGTTTAAACAATAATTATCAACAATTATTATTTTAGAAAATTATATATATTATACTCAAACAAAAATTCCCAAACATAACTAATTTAAAAGCAACACTCCCTAAAAGAACCCCTTACTAGCATGTGAATTTTTTCACATATAAAAATAGGGTGATTTTTTAAAATAAGATAAAAATTAATAAAAAATATGTAAAAATGCTGAAATATTACTAGTCAAATGAAATAATGACATATATAATATCTTTTATATAGTTCACATTTATATAGTTTTTACAAGGAAGAAGGAGTAGAGATGCTAAAAAAGCTTACCCAATTTTATCATCCAACAACTATTGAAGAAGCCTGCAAGCTGTTAGCTAAGCCTAAAACAGCTATTATTGCCGGCGGTACCGCAGAAGCTTTGAAAAAAGACGACAGTATAGAAGCTCTTGTAGATATTACTCACATCAAAGAGCTGAGTCATCTAGATCAAGATGCTTCTACCATCAAAATTGGTGCCACTACTACTGTTCAGGAAATTTATAAATCACAAAAGCTAAAAGGTATGAGTGGTAATTTCTTAAAGCAAGTCGCAGGAACTGTTGCTGCTACAGCTTTACGAAATACTATTACTGCTGGTGGTAACCTAGCTGCTCAGCTTTGGTGGTCAGACTTACCAGTCGCATATTTAATTCTTGACGCAGAAGTCGTTTGCCGCTTGGGTAAGCCAAAACGCACTGTTTCTGTTGTTCAAATAATAAATGATACTCCAGCCAAGTTTTTGAAAAAGGGCGAAATAATTTCTGAAATTCTAGTTCCCTGTTTTGGCAACAATACAGGTTGTGATTTCAGAAAACAAATTAAAACCCACCATGACTATCCAACAATTACAGCAGCAACCCGAATAACCCTCAAAAATGGTTTAATTTCTGAAGCTAGAATAGCTTGCAATGCTGTAACTCCATTCCCATTCAGATGTCAGGAAGCAGAAAAAATGCTGGTAGGCAAAAAGCCAACTGCTGAAAATATTGAAAAAGCTGCTGAAAAAGCTGCTAACTCAATTAAATATCGAGAAGACTTCAGAGCAAGTAAAGAATATCGCCAAGAAGTATTCCAAGTTATGGTTCGCAGAAGTCTCGAAGCCTCTGTTGAAGCAGCTAAGAAATGAGGAGGCAGAAAATGCAGTTAAATTGTACAATTAATGGTAAAGCTTGTTGTTTTGAAATAAAACCCAACGAAATGCTAGCCGATGTTCTTCGCAGAGAAGGTTACAGAGGCGTTAAAATAGGTTGTAGAGAAGGAAGTTGTGGTGCTTGTACTGTTATGTTTAACGGTAAAACCCGCAATTCTTGCATTACTCTTGCTGCTATGGCAGAAGGTGCAGATATTATGACCGTTGAAGGTCTTGGAAATCCAGACAAACCCCATCTTTTACAGAGTTGCTATGTTAAACATGGCGCTGCTCAGTGTGGTTTCTGTAATCCTGGTTCATTAATGTCTGCCAAATATCTTCTAGATAATAATCCAAATCCAACAGAAGATGATGTTAAAGAAGCTTTAGACGGTAATCTTTGCAGATGCACAGGTTATATCAAACGTATTGAAGCTATCTTAGATGCTGCTCAGCAAATGAAGAAATCTGCAAAAAGCACAAGAGGTAAGAAATAATGGCTAATACAACAAAGAAAACAACCACAAAAAAAGCTGCTCCAGCTAAAGCTGTAAAAGCTACAAAAACAACATGTGCAAAAAGTTGTAAGAAAACTACAAAAGCTGCTGAATTAAAAGCTGCTCAAGAAGCTAAAGAAGCTGCAACCTTCAAGGTTCATTCAGCTCCAGAAAAAAATGTAGTTGAAGATGCTCCTCTTTTCTTTGAAAAGAAGATTCCACAAAAAGATACTCTTCAAGTTGGTTATCCTCTTGAAAAAATAGATGCAATGGGTCTTGTTACAGGCACTCAGAAATATGTTGAAGATATTGACATGCCACAGGGTTTACTTCATATAAAAGTTCTTGGCAGCCCACATGCTCATGCAATCATTAAAAAGATTGACGTTGAAGAAGCCAGAAAAATGCCTGGAGTAGTAGCAGTATATACTTACAAAGATCTTCCACGTGTTATGAGAACTACAGCAGGTCAGGGTTTCCCAGAACCATCTCCATACGATACTCCAACACTCGATCAGAAAGTTCGTTATGTTGGTGACCGTGTTGCCGTAGTTGCTGCTGAAACTGAAGAACAAGCAGAAGAAGCTTGCCGCAATATTGCTAAACATGTTGAATTTAAGGTTCTTGATCCAGTTTTAGATACTGAAGAAGCAATGACTTCAAAGAGCATTATCCATGACGAAAAAGATGCTTATGCTCCAATCCCGATATTCTATGATCCAAAGCACAATCACTGCTCTCACGTAGAAACCTCTTGTGGTGAAGGCAAAAATGGTGTTGCCGACATGGAAAAAGGCTATAAAGATGCTGACGTAGTGTTAGAACGCAAATATTATCCACATTATGCTCAACACTGTCCAATGGAACCACATGTTTGTATGTCCTGGTTAGACGAAAACAACAGACTTGTTTTCAGATCTTCAACTCAGGTTCCCTGGCATGCACGCAGAATTATGGCTCAGACTCTTCAGATTCCTTTAAAGAGAATACGTGTTATAAAACCTCGTGTTGGCGGCGCTTTTGGTACTAAGCAAGAAGTTCTTCTTGAAGACGTTTGCGGTTTTGTAACTCTTAGAACCCGCAGACCATGTATTTATAGAATGACTCGTGAAGAAGAATTCATGGAATCAAGAACCAGACACCCAATGGTTGTAAAAATCAAAATGGGTGCCAAGAAAGACGGCACAATCACTGCTCTTTCTATGAGAATCATCAGTAACACTGGTGCTTATGGTTCTCATGCTCTCACAGTTTTAAGTAACTGTGGTTCTAAAGTCCTTCCATTGTATCATGCAAACAATATAGAATTCATTGGTGATACAGTTTATACAAACTTGCCAGTAGGCGGTGCTTACCGTGGTTACGGTGCTACTCAGGCTGCTTTCGGTACTGAATCTATGATGGATGAAATGGCTGAAGCTATTGGTATGGATCCAATAAAATTCAGACAGTTGAATCATATTAAACCAGGTGAATCTTCTCCAATCATCAAGGCTCTAGGTGAAGGTAGAGAAGGTGTTGAAATGATTATCACATCAGTCGGTTTGCCAGAATGTATCGAAAAAGGCAAAAAGATTATTGATTGGGATAAAAAGACCAAAGAATATAAGAAACTAAATGCTACTAACAGCACTAAGAAACGCGGTTTAGGTATGTGCTGCCTAATGCAGGGTAGTTCTATTCCTGAAGTAGACATGGGTTCTGTTCTTCTTAAGATGAATGAAGACGGATCTTTCAATATGAATCTTGGTGCTACTGACCTTGGTACTGGTTCAGATACAGTTATGGCTCAGATTGCTGCTGAAACAATCGGCTGTAAACACAGCGATATAATTGTTTACAGTTCTGATACAGATATGACCATGTTTGACGTCGGTGCTTATGCTTCTTCAACCACTTATTTGACTGGTGGTGCTACTATTAACGCTGCCAAGAAAGTCAGAGACCAGATTGTTTCTGTAGCAGCTCTAATAATGGGTGAAGACGTTAAAGACGTAACAATTAAAGACAGCGTTTGCTACGGCAAGAAGACAAAAAAGAAAGTTACATTCTCTGAAGTTGCTAACACAGCTCTTTACGGTGGCGAAAACGTCAAGAAGATGTTCCAGATTGGCGCTATAGGCAGCCATATTTCTCATGCTTCACCGCCTCCATTTGCAGCTCACTTTGCAGAAGTTGAAATAGACACTGAAACCGGTGATATTGATCTTCTTCATTATGTGGCTGGTTGTGACTGCGGTACTGCAATCAACCCACAGTTGGCTCTTGGTCAAGTTCAGGGTGCTGCAATGAATGCTGTAAGCTTTGCTCTTACCGAAGAATATATGTTCGACAAGAAGGGCAGAATGCAGAATCCAACATTTGCAAACTACAAAATCTGGACTGCTAGAGACATTAAGAAATTGGATTGTTTCTTAGCAGGAAGCTATGAAGAAACTGGTCCTTATGGTGCTAAGAGCGTCAGTGAAATCAATATCAATGGTGGTCTTCCCGCAATTGGTAATGCAATCTATAACGCTATCGGCGTAAGATTGACCAGACCTCCTTACACTCCAGAAAAGATTCTTGCTGCTTTAAAAGCCAAAAAAGCCGAAGAAGCTAAGGCTACTAAGAAATCTAAAAAGTAAGAACATATAAAAAATAGGGCTGTTTAATTACAGCCCTATTTTTTTGTTATTATTGTTCTTGGTAGTTGTTGTAGTTATTATTTTTTTTTATATATTTAGATAGAAATTCAAAAAAAGAGAGAAAAAAATGAAGAAATCAAGAAAATTAGCAACCATAGCTTTGATGTCATTATCTCTGTTATCCAGCAATCCAGCACTAGAGGCAAGAATAATGGCTGGAAGCATCAGCGAAAAGAAGCAGACAACAAAAGTTTCAAAACTTTTGAATACAGCAAGAAAGCATGTTTCCAAAGGCAAAAATCAAGATGCAATAGACACCTATTGGAAAGTTTTAGAATTGGATTCACATGAACCTTATGCCTATCTTGAAATAGGAGAATTATATAAGAATTTACAAATATATGACCGTTCTATAGAAATGCTTACTTCAGGCTTAGAAATTGGTGAAAAAGAATTAGATGCAGACACAATTTGTCATTACTACTGTGTTTTAACAGAAGTATATACAATTACAAGCCAACAGGGGCTAGCAAATAAAGCCCTCATAAAAGCTGCTGAAATAGCACCTCGCAATCCAATGCCTCGAAAAATACTTGGTGATATATACCTAAAAAACAATAGAATAGCTAATGCATACAAAGCCTATAAAAAAGCCTTAGAGTTAGACCCTTATTATCATCCGGCAACCCAGGCTTTAAGCGAACTGACCATGGAATACGGGAATCAGCTACCCAAAGAAGATAAAGACAGAGATTACATAAAAAAGGTTGCTGTAAAACTTGAACCCTCTTCTGAAACAAACAAAAAACAAGTTGAACAGAATAAACAACAAGTAAAACAATCTGATGAAAAAACTTTACCCCCTCAAACCGATTCTACTACTGCGCAAACTGCTGAAATACAAAAGCAAGAATCTAGTTCCTTAACTAAAACCAATGAAGATGAAATTATAAATACAAAAGAAGAAAAACCAGCAATTAAAGATGAACGACCTTTACCGCTAGATTCAAAAGAATTAGCAAAAATAGAAATAGCTAAACAAAAAAAGAATAAGAAGAAAAAAGCTAGCAACAAAAAGAAACCTCAGACAGCAGAAGAAATAGAAAAAGCAATTTCTGAACAAGAACAAACTGCATCTGTTACTGCAGGGCAAAACAAAAAAATGTCCTCAAAAGAAAAAGATCAGCATAATATAGAATTATTTTTAGCAGGAAACCCAACTCAAAAAGAAGAAGCTAT
>JAFXRA010000133.1 GCA_017526725.1 Candidatus Rifleibacteriota bacterium | reverse complement strand
ATTTTCTTTTCTATACCAAACCTTGAAGCACCTTTAATGAATTCCTGAGTTGTTTCAGCAAACCAATCAGAGGATAATCCGGTTTTTTCCAAGAATTCCTCATCTTGAGCCATACTGGACAACTGGCTCTGCCAACGGTCTAATACAGATTGAGCAAACAAATCGCCTTTTTTAACTACAGGTTTAGAAGGTTTTTCCGGCTGATTTGTCTTATTGTTATCACCGAAAATATCAAAAATATCTTCATCAAAAATTGGTGCAGCTTCTTGAGCAGCGGCTTCTTCCTCTTCGTCTTCGCCCAAAATCATTGGGTTTACAATAGAGTCATAAATTGCCTCAACAGCCTTTGTTGAAACAGAGAAGCAATCTACATCAAGAATTCTTGGAAGAGCATATTTGCTTATCATAACTTTCTGGAGTTGCATAATAAGCTTCTTAGCTCTTTCTTCAGCCAGATTTCTAGCCTTAGTAACATCGCTACCAATATAGTATCGCTGTAAATTCTTCTTTGTATCAGCAAAGATTATTTGCAGGTTTTCAGACAACTGATTAACCTTGGTGTTAGAATCTATACCTGCTTTCAGCTTTTCAATCAAATACTGAATTCCAGAACAATCTGGTGAAGCGGCCTTTTTCCAGGATTCTTCGGGATTAGCAAAATGTCGTTTAACGTTTTCGTTTGCGATGTATTGTGCGAAAATCTTTTGCAGTTCTTCTTCATCTCTAACAAATTCTTTACCGTCTTTGCCTCTTACAAATACAGTCTGGTCAACACCTGGATTTCTTACCCAATAGCAGTTTTGGAAAGGCTGATTTTCTGTCCATTCATTGACCCAATCGCCATCTCTACCCATAAATTCTTCAAAGTTGGTCTTTAAGCGGCTGTCCCATCTTACTGAAGGGTCTTCACCTCTTTTGTGAACCAAATCCATATCAAACTTTGTGAAAACATGGAACAACAGAGGAATCTTGCCTGTTCTGCTCTTGGGGTCTCTGCCGTGGCTCCATTCAACCCATTTATTAATCATATAGGGAAGAGACTTAGCTTCCTGATTGCCACCTTCCTGACAGAGCAATAAAGCGGTAACATCTCTGTCATCAGAGAATCTGTCGAACAGATAGGCAACCTTACCTCTCAGGAACACTTCAACCAAAGCTTCGTGAGACTTCATTATTCTTGCTTCATCATATACCTGTGCTCTAGAACGGGCTCCAGGGAAATCCAAAACGTCAAATTTATTTAAAAGGCTTTCATTATCTGTGGTATCAGCCTGCAATATAAGCTCAGCAGTCAAAGCACAGAGAGTTGAGCCGTCCATCTGTATCTGACCACCGTTTGCCAAAGCAATAGAACACTTTTTATTGCCAGGTTTCATCAGCATAGAAAGTCGCTGAACATCTATAATTGAATTGGTTCTAGGCAAAAGAGCATCGTCAAATATTCCGACCACTTGACCGCCAAGTTGTCCCAGTTCCTTATGTAAAAATCTGAATAATTCAGTTATCTTAGAAAACTTGCCCCAAAGCCATTCCAGATATTTAATTTGATTGTCTGCTGGCAAAAATCTGATTTCATTAACCAAAATGCCCCAATAGTTGATGTCATCAAGCATTTTAACAAACTGGTTATGGAAATGCTTTTTAACATAGTCCTGCAAATCCCAGACATCGTCTTCAGAAAGCAGCGGACTGTTATTTGGCTTTCCAGCACTAGATTTGAACTGACCTTTGAGTTTCTGAAGTTCTTCTGAAGTCGGCATAAAATCTGACTGACACTCGAAAAGGAAACCATTCATGAAAATTTTAATAATGTCTGTCAAAGTAATCAGTCGAACAAAAGCAGAACAACCAGGAATGGTCTGATAAGGTCTAAGTGTAAATCTTGTGACAATAGCTGTGCTTTCACGGCCGCCAGCTGGGTTTATTTCTTCCAAATAATCTCTTCCTTTCGGCTGCTGACCGAAAGCGTTGAGTTTAACAGACAAGGCTTTGTCGTTTCCACGCACTAATTCAGAAGTCAAATAGGACTTGCCGCACTGGCTTGCCCCGAAAATACCTAAGGCAACAGGTCTATAAGCTGATTCCTTTATTTTTTTTACAGTAATCAGCTTTTCATGAAGAAAGCGCTCCATGCCTTTTCGAACCTGGATATCTTTCAAATACTGTGAAGTCCATTCTGAACTGCTATTCAGCAAATTTGCCACATTATCAGCAGTCTGCAATATTTTTTGTTCTTCTGGTCTTAACATTCCCTGCTGCATTACTTTTCTCCTATATTATCTGCTGAATTTTCAGAATTTAATTCTTTAACAGCTTTGTTGTAATTTGTTGTTGCAGATTTCAATCTTTCAAATTTCTTTTGAACTTCTATCTTATCTCTTTGAGAAGCAAGAATACAGTTTTTCAGATCTTCTTCGCTGTGAATCTTGAACTGTCTGCTACAAACGGGGCAAACATCTTCAGGATTGAAACCATTATCGTCTTTTTGCTGTTTGGAAGGTTCAACAGCCTTTTCATCGCCAGAACCTTTTTCACCGTTGCTAGCAGATTTATCATTATTGCCGCTTCCACTGCCATTTCCTTCAGAATTGCCAGATTCACCAGCATTTTCACCAGCGTCATTTGCACCACTTGGATTGCCTTGGCCTGCACCACCGGTTATACCCTTCTGGTCTGAACCTGCTGGGCTACCCGAGCTACCGTTACCAGTTCCATCACAAGTAGGACATGGCTTACCAGTATTAGTATCAACGCCGCTACCGCCGCATGAATCACATGGAATGCCATTTTCACCATTGCCATTTGTACCACTTGGGTTGCCTTGGCCTGCACCACCAGCTATACCATTCTGATCTGAGCCAGCCGGGCTACCTAAACCAGCACCATTTCCAGCGCCGTTAGAGCCACCTTGAGCACCGCCGTTAGAACCAGCACCATCAGAGCCACCTTGGCCACCGCCATTAGAACTAGCGCCATCAGAGCCACCTTGTCCGCCACCATTGGATGCACCAGCACCACTTGGGCTGCCTTGTCCAGCACCGCCAGCTATACCATTCTGATCTGAACCAGCGCCATTTCCACCGGCACCATTAGCGCCGCCTTGGCCGCCACCATTTGATGCACCAGCACCACTTGGGCTGCCTTGGCCTGCGCCGCCAGCTATACCATTCTGATCTGAGCCTGCGCCATTTCCACCGGCACCATTAGTGCCACCTTGGCTACCTGCTCCGTTTCCTTTAGAAGCTTGACGAATACACTTTTTATAATCTTCCGGACCATGATTTCCAAATGGCTTAGAACATACCGGGCAAGGTTCATTTGGATTAACAGCAGGATTTCCGCCACCATTCTGACCGCCGGCACCATTATCGCCGCCTTGGCTACCTGCACCATTTCCACCAGCGCCATTATCTCCACCGCCAGCGCCACTACCGTCAGAACCACCGCCGGAGCCGCCCATACCGCCGCCATTAATAGCACCGATATTTGTTCCATTCTGACCTAATAAATCATTAGGATGTCTAGGCTGTGGAAGAAGCCTCAAAAGCAACAATAATAAAATTAGTATTGCAAGAGCAATTGCTACCCATTTAACCCATTCATAGCCGCCTAATCCGGCATAAACAGTCTTTTTTTCTTCTGTATCAACCTTTTTAGGTGCGGGTTCTTGTTGCTTTTCAACAGGCTCAGCCTTGGGTTCCTCTGGTTTTGGCTGAGGGGCTGGTTCTGCAGGTTTTTCCTGTTCAGCAAATAAAGAGGAAGCCGCCGCTGGCGCTGCAACTACTGCTTCATTCAGGGGTTCAGTCTTTGCCGGTTCCTCAACAACCATTACAGGTTCTTCCTTCGGCTTTTCTGGTTCAACTTTACGTATATCCTTTATAAAGCTGTCCCAATCAGAATATATTCCTGAACTTCCCATCAAACCATTTTCATCAACAAAACCCCACTGAACAATAATAGGTTTGCCGTTAATAACCCAAATCTGATTAGAATCTGGACGTTTGCCGACTATTGATAAAAACTGTGCATAATCACGATTTTTTCCAGATTTAGTTCTGTTTTCAGCAATATAGGCTTCAATATGCGTAAATGCATCTGAAACCATTTTCTCAAATCTATTTCTTTCTGATTCAGAAAGCTGAGAAATATGAACAGCCTTGCCGTTACCTGAACAAGTCCATTCAATTTCGGTCTCTCCAACAGCCATCGCGTCTATTTCCGGCTTTGCAAAAAGTTCATTATAAGTGCCGTTAGAATCGATAGTGCGCATTACCGACTGCAAATGACTATAATATTTATGAACTTCCTGATTTCTGAATGTGGAAACTCTGAAGCCTTGAGTTCTAGTTTTAATTATGCTGCTCATGAGAAAACCAGTCCTGTATAAATAACGCGATTAGTTCTGCTGTCTACCACTAAGAAACCTCGCATTTCCTTAATCGTCAGACCGCTGCTTGAAGAACCCGCAACCCTTTCATGGAATGTAGGTTTGAAAGGTTCTCCTTCCATTGTTATAAAATTGTAGTTTTCGGAAACATCGGAAAGATATTTTGAAACCACTTTCAACAGCTTTTTACGCCCTGTAAATTTTAAACCTGCAATATTTTCAAGAAATCTGTCGCTTAAACACTTCAAAACAAATAGTTTCTGTTCTGGCGTTCCATGTCTGATAAATCTTTTACATGGGAACACACCGAGAAATGCAGCTATTACTGTTTTTTCTGCTGATGTTTCAACTTTTGAAATTATATCTTTAAACTCATTTAATACATCTGCTTCAGTTGAATCATAATTCTTACAGCTATTCAAAATATCAGAACAGCCTTGATTTTCGCTCTGTTGCTCAGAATCATCAGAGAACAGAATTTTTGAAGAATTAGACGGCATAACAGGCTCATCACTGAATAAAGAGTTTGCAGCAGGCTTAATCTCAGGTTCTTCATTCTGAAACAAACTGCTTACATTTGGACTAGGCTTAACTTCAACTTTTTCAGAAGGGAACAAAGCCCCGTTTTTCTTATATTCAGCAATCATTTGTCGAACAGTAACAAGTTCTTCTTCTGTAAGAGGAGATAAGCTTTTATTATCAGAATCTTCTGGTGGAAAGGCTAATAATTCGTCATCCATTATATTTACTCCTCTTGATTAAAGTTCAAAACAGCCAGTATCTATCCAATACTGCTCGGCAACCATTGTTTTAAGCCGCAGAGAAACAGCGTGTTTATCGGCCTTGCGGCTATTTTCATCAAAAAGGTCTATAACCTTGACCATTTCACGGTCATTGTTGTCTTGAGCCAACATAACAGTGTAAGGACCATTAGTTTTAAGTTTGCTGTTATCAATTAGAATTTCCCACAATGGGTTAACCATACACAAATTTGAATCAACCCTTCTTACGCCAAGTGCAGCAGTTTTTGAAACAATCAAATTTGCGGCATTAGCATTGGTTGGGAACATTTCATTATCCATTATAAGCGTATCTTTAATAAATGTTCCAATAAAGCATTCTCTCTGCTTAATCATGCTATTGTCGGAATTAATAGATACAGCTTCGAGCTTCTTAAGCCTTTCTGCATAGAGCCAAACTGTTGCGCCCATAACGCAGGTAGTCTTGGGGTCAGCAATACCACCGCCTCTCTGAGAGAACGGATACCAGCTTCCCACAGAGAAACCTTTAAGACAAACTATTCCAGAAGGTTTAACCGGCATATAGCGCAGCAATATTTCTCTGATTACAGGCAGTGACGATGGCTTTCCGCCAAGAATCAGCACATCGCAGTTGAACTGAGCAATAACTTCTGAGAATATGCGCAGCACGTTATCCATAACATTTGTAATTACAGAATTAGTAACAACTTTAGATATGCGCCACGGAATTTCAGCCAAAGTCATTTCAACGCCGAATTCGCTTCTCATCTGTTCAGAGAAGAAATCTAACACATTAGAACTTGGCATTCTGTCAGGGAAAAACTGGTCGAAATTCAGTTCTATATTGGGGTCTTCCGAATCCAATTCGACAGATTCCAAATATCTTAAAGACATAGGAATCCAGATTTGACGGCACATTTCAGCTTTCATATCAACAAAGCGCTTATCTTTGCCGCCATGCCCCTGACCAAAGAATATTCTGAAATCTTCCCAATTTATATCAGGATTCTTTTCTCTAGCCCAGTTGAACACCTTTTTAAGAATAATCTTTTCAATTATTCTCTTGGTTATTTCATCGCCAGCGATTGAAAAGCCTTCAGAAAAGAGTTGTTTCTGAATTATAGAACTGTGATTGCTGCCATTTCTATATTCTGCAATCATAAGATCGCTGGTTCCGCCGCCGATATCGATACTTGCAGCTCTGAATACCGAGGTTTCCAAACCGTCATCGGTAGTTCTGATTCGGCCCAAGGATTCTATAGTGGCCTTAGAATCGCTCATAAAATGATTTACGATTTCGCCGTATAAATAAGTGAGCTGAACAGCAGAGGCTTCGTCTAAATCAATGTGAACCTTTGGCTTTTGAGCTTCACTTCTGTGAGTCAGATAGAAGAACAAGTCTACAGAGTTCTGTATACGCTTTATATAAACATTCTTTTCGGCAGTAGACATTCCGCAAGGAACAGTGAGAACTATGTTTCTCAATCTGCGGGCAGCCTGTCTATGCCCCTTTGCTTTTCGATAAGCATATGAATTTATCTGAGCATAGACGTGACCAAGTATTTCTGTCATTACAAAAGACATCATCGAACTTGCAGGATAGCAATGTTCGAAACTCGGGCTTACAGCGTCTTCGCTGAAATATCCATCATCATCGATGCTAGCAAGAATTGGGCTGTCGACTTTCTTCCCTACCCCTTCAATGGGCAGATTGAAATACCATGGATAATGCTTTTGTTCCAAATCCCAAAGATATCTCTTAGGGCTGGACATTCCAGTATCTCCGATATCATACTGTTCCATTTCAGCCGCTTCCTGACCTATTCTTACTATACCAGGCCATACAAAACGTGTTGAAACAGCGGGAAGCTTATAATTTTCTCCTTCAAATAAAGGCGGATAGAACTTAAAGCTAGTTGAAAAAGGTTCTGTATAAGTTAAAGTCGGATCTTTCAGATTCCTGATTTCCATCTTGCAACATTCATCAAGTCTGACGTCAGTGCCAGGAATTTCTTCTGCAAGAACGCCGCATGCTCTGCTGTTTCCAAGGTCTAATACCAGATCGACATTAATATCTTCGCCTTCGGGGCTGAGTATAGTCATTTCAGGAACGAGTTCAGCCTGTTTTAAGCCATCAATGAGAGTCATAAAAGAAGCCATGGATATTGCATAAGCAGGAATTGCATCATCTGCACCGCTAGGAATGTCTACAAAAACTGTTTTTATCCAATTGAGCATTCCGGGAGTCTGATAGAAAAATACGTTTCCTGAATCAAGAACAAATGTTCTTCCTATATCTTCAGGAAGCAAGCCTGTTCCCTGTTTATCGCCTACTGCGTTAGGGTCTAGGTTTTCATTAGTATCAACAGCTATAGCATATTTAAAAACATTGTCGTCAAGCTGTAATAAAGGCCTTGTAAAGATTATTCTTGCCCAGTCTACGCTTTTAGTCGGGATAGATTTATCCTGTGAATTAAGCTTGAAAGGCAGCGGCAGCCATTTCCCCAAAACAGCTCTTAAAACGTCGCCGAAACAAATTGAAATACCGCCGATATCTTTAAGAAGCTGGTCACCAGAAACAGCATTAACAATAGGTTTGTCACCTAATTCGAGACAGATGGCCGAGTTCGGTTCCTGCAACACCCTGTAATTCCAGCTTTTCGACAAAAGCTCGTCAGGAAACCTATAACCTTCTTCGGGAGAATAAAATGTTAAACCAGTAGATGCTAGAAATTCTATTTTTTCCATTATTGCTCAGCCTTTTCTGTTTTTGCTTCTGTATTTTTTGTGCCGTCATGTTCTATTTCTTCCGTTGCGGGCCAGCTAAATGCTGCTGTAATGGGAGGAATAAGAATAATGCAGCCTAAAAAGATTAAACCACTATTTGCTAAATAAACTAATATAACTATTTCGATTAATACTACAAAGCACCATAGTAACAAACTCATGTTAACAACTGTTTTTTCTGCACTCATATTACAAACCCATACCAATAAGCTTTAAAGATTCTGCTGCTTTTGCGTGACCCTGCTTGGCAGCTCGTTCGAAGAATTGTTTAGCTGTAACCATATCTTTTTTTACACCCATGCCAAACATATACATGTTGCCCATAAGGAATAAAGACTCTGCGTCTCCCTTGTCGGCAGAGAGTTTCAACCAAGCGTGAGCTGCTTCAAAATTCTGAAGCACTCCATAACCTTTGTAGTAAACTTCGCCCATCTTTCTACAAGCTAGAACAGAGCCGCCAACAGCAATAGGAGCCAGTATTTTTAGAGCCTGATTAGCATTCATGCTGTTTTGTTTCAACATATCATAGGCTTTTTGTTCCATAGCTGTGGGCGTATAATTAGAAAGATCTATAGCAGGTTTTTCGGTTTGCTGACTAGGGGTATTGGAATCATATGCCGTTTCCTTAGTCATAACTGGCTTAGCCTGCACTGTCTTTTTTTCTGCTATAATCGGTTTTTCTTTTTTTCTTTTCGGAGCTGTTTTAAAAGGTCTTGAAGGTGCAGATTCCAATTTAACAGGCGTTACTGCCATTAAAGAGCTTTCTTCTGAAGTCGGCTGTTCATACCAGGTATTGAAAACCTTAACATCACCTGCAGAATCTTCGCCAAACACGATTCCGAATCTTCCTTTTACTTTATCAAAGGAAACCGCTGGCTGTTTAACAACTTGTTCGGCTTTCTTTTCAGGCACTGCAGAAGTAACAGCAACCGGTTGAACAGAATTAGCCAAATCATCAATGACCTTATCCAAATTCGCATCTACAGCAGCAACTGGTTTTTCCTGTGTTTTTTTCAAGCCTAGAACGGCTATCCAGGTATCTACTACCCAAGCAGATAATTCAGATTTAATCTTAGATTTTTTGGAAAGCTCTAAGGACATAGAATTTACAATGCTGGAAGTAAGATTCTTTGCATTTTTTCTCACTTCCCAGGGAATTCTATGTATAAGACTCAGTTTCAAAGCTGTTAATTCGTCTGACTTAGAAGCACCGTTATCGATAAGATTCTTTTCAAAAACTTCGGGATTATCAAAAAGTGTTGGGTCATTCTTATTGACCACCAACTGTAAAGCGTTATGGCAGATATGGCTCTCGATATTCAATGTCTCACCCCCACCTGATTTTTCAATTATTAAATATTTGTATCTTTTTGTCAATAAATCTGTAACAATAGAGCATTAAAGAAGATCTGCCCCGGTATTCAGATGGTGAGACGAGACTAAAGCCTCTGTGGAACTGTTGCTTACGCAACTTGTGAGACGGCAGTTATGCTGCCTGTGAGAATTGTTATAAGGGTTAGAAGAGTTGGAAGAGTTGGAAGAGTGAGAAGTGTTCCACGATAATTTCTGTTCTTTGCAAGTCTACACATTTGTCATAATAAGTATAGCGTATGGGTTTTAACCCTGAAAGCTATACGTTTATGACAATGGGTAGACAGCAAAGAGGTGGCCTTAGGGCGCTGCTTCTAAGATTAGGTAGTTTTTAGTTATTATTCTCTAAGTAGTTGTAGAATTCGGGGAAGGAGATTTCGGCAGATTCGCGGCCCTTAACCTTGAGGTCTGCCCCAGCACATTTCGCCAGCACAGCAAAACTCATAGCCAGGCGATGGTCCCCAAAAGAATCCAATTCTGCCGAATTTATCTTACTGCCACCAATGATTTCATAGCCATCATCAAACTCGCTACAATTTATTCCAACTTTCTTTAGCTGGCTAATGAGACAGCTTATTCGGTCGCTTTCTTTGACTCTAAGTTCAGAAGCCCCGCAGACTCTTGACTTCCCTTCGGCAAAGGCCATAGCAACAGCCAAAATTGGTAATTCATCTATAACTGAAGGGATTTCTTCGGGGGTTATATCTGCAGCCTTAAGTTCACCGCCCTTAACAATCAAATTGCCGACAGGTTCCCAAATATCTTCTTTAATCTGCACTTCAATATCCGCACCCATCCTCTTCAAAACTTTAAGGAAACCGGTTCTTGTTGGGTTCAGCAAAAGATTATCTATTTTCAGACTTCTTTTTGTTATAAGAGAGAGAACGATAAAATATGCAGCACTGCTGATGTCACCGGGCACGCAAATATTCAGCCTGTCATCAGAGATCGCGAAGGGAAATAAGGTCGAACAAGCAGGCTGTCCGCCCGACTGCCATGTATTCGGATCATCATAAGTGTCACAGCATCGGACAGCTGACGCGAGACCTTCTATTCTCCGCACAAGGCTCGTTCCCTCAAGACCTATTCGAAGGCTGTTATTCTCAGAGACCGCGGAGGAGAATAAGGTCGAACAAGCAGGCTGTCCGCCCGACTGCTCTTTCAACAGTAAATAACTGAGTAAACGTTCGGTGTGGTCGCGACTCAAAAACTGTTCTCTAACAATTGTTTTGCCTTCAGCGGCTAGACCGGCAAAAAGAACAGCAGATTTCACCTGAGCAGAACCAGTCTGATTAAAAAAATCTGCAGCTTTAGTTTTCCCATTAGCTTCTATAAAAACAGGTAAATGCCCTTCTGTGCTTCTTATATTTACACCCATTAAATCAGCCAATGGTCGCACAACTCTTTCCATCGGGCGCTTAGAGAGTGATTCGTCGCCAACAAGCTTAAATCTGCCTTTTAAGTTTGCAAGAATTCCGCAGAGCAATCTAGCCGTTGTTCCTGAATTGCCACAATCTAAGACTATTTCTTCCACACCCAAATCTTTACTCTTCAATGGGATTAAAACAACTGTCTTACCCTCATCTGACCAGCAAACTTCAACTCCAAGCTTTTTTACTATATTTAAAGAAGAACAAACATCTTGGCTGTCTGGCAGATTTTTAATGATTATTTTTTTATCTGCTAACAGGGACAACAAAACTAATCTATGTGCAATAGACTTGTCACCTGGAAAACGCAAACATTTTATCTCACTGCTGTTCATAGATACATTATAACATATAAAAATGTTGGAAGGGTTGGAAGTGTT
>JAFXRA010000132.1 GCA_017526725.1 Candidatus Rifleibacteriota bacterium | reverse complement strand
TTTTGCCTCTAATTCACTTTTTTTATTATAATATTCTTTAATTTTTTCTTCTGAATTTTCTTTTTCATTTAGATTTTTAATATTATTGTCTATTTCTTCTATTTCTTTCTCTAAATTAGAAAAGATAGTACTATTATTTACTGCAGAACTAGTTAATTTGAATATTTCTTCATCAAATTCACTCTCAGAAAGATTAACTCTTTTTACTTTATAAAAACCAAATCTATTAAAATCAAAAAGAGCCATTCTAGGATGCAAAGCTAAGACCTTAGAGAAATCTATCAGGGCAACCCTTCCTTTAGCACTGCCATTATATAGAATAGGTTCATTAGCTTCATCAAACATCAAACCTATAGCATATGAATATCTAAGATATTTTTTTAATATATCTGAATCTAGTTTATAATAAAATCTTCTAAGGTCATCATTTTTTATATCAGGAATTTCCGGGACATATTCAGGTAATTTGTTTAATACAACGCTATTATTTTTATATAATGGCAGAATGCTATCTTCTGCTATTCCATCAATTATATTAACTAAGTCTAAAATATCTCCGTCAGCATAATTAGAAACCGACTTAGTATTATTATCTATCTTTTTTTCTAAAGCTTTTTTCTTATTGTCAAGTTCTGCCATTTCTTTCCAAAAAGAATCATCTAACTCACTATCAGACAACATTTTTTCTTCATAGGCTTTTCTTTGCTTCTGAATTTTTTCTAGTTCTAATGTCAAACTAGCATTTTCTGCACTTATGTAATCTTGACTTAAAGAACGATCATAAGCAGTATTTTTAAAATAACCAGTCTTGCTGTCATGTTTTTTCATCATAGGGTGGTCGTTAACCAACTTTTCAAAATCAGACTGGGTCAAAGTTTGGGCAAAAGAAGCGAAGTTGGTTAAAAAACAAAAAGCAACTATAGAAAGAATTATATTGTTATTAGTTCTTTTCATCTACAACCACCATCTTTTCTAGCTCTTTACCATTTTGAAGTGCTTCTATTCTGTCGATGACAGAACAAAGTATTTTCAAAAAGCCAGAATCAACCTTGTGCTTTTTATATATAAGAGTTAAAACATCTTTTGTAATACTACTACCACCAGCTAAAACTGTAGGATGATTAACAAAAGGCAATTTTTCATCTTTTAAACCTGTTAAAGAAAGCCACCTTTTGCTAACATATGAATTATCACTATATGAGTCTGATTTCATTATTTTGTTGGCATAATCAAAAGCCAAGAATAAATTCAGATTAATAGCAGGAATTCCATGACAGCCACGGACACAAAAAGAATTGTAATCAAATCTATAAGGAGCAAGAACAGCTGTATTCAAAACAAGAGTATATTTTTTCTCTTTTACAATTTCATCTATAGCAACATAGATTTCTTTTAATATCTCAGCTTTTATAGCTTTAGTTTCGTTACGAGTAGTTAAATCACCGTTAGCAGATTCCCATTTCAAATCTTCTATTCTCTGCTGAAGTTGATTATGTTTATAACTGCATTCTTCAAGCTTCTTAGAATTCATCTCATTCATTTCATTCAAATATTTCATTTGTAAATCAGAAGCTTCTGCAGAAACTTTTTCTAATTCGTCTTCTAATTTCTTTATTTCAGCAGAATTGTCTTTGGGGTTAGCTTTTAACTTTTGGGTTTCTTTTACAAAATCATCATAATTAAGACCATATTTAACTTTATAGAAACCTATTCTGTTAAAATCAAACAAAGCCATCTTAGGATGCAGATTAACAACAAGCTGCATATCAATAGTCGCAACATCACTGGCATTTATAGCAAATAAAACCGATGGGGTACACAACAGAATCATGGAAAACAAAAATAGTTTTCCAATAGCAAAAGCACTCCTGTTCTTGTTTTTAACAGTAATATTCGACATTAAGCCTATTTCCCAAATTATATATAATTTCATTATAACACAATATCTATAAAACCATAACCTGTTTTTTTTCAGTTCTGCTAAGTTTTTTTAAGGCAAACCAAACTCCCTCTTGTAATAAATCTATGAAATGTATTAGAGTATCTATAGAAATTAATGGAGGTAACCTTATGGCACTAGATTTAAAAAAAATCATTCCAACTGAACCCAAAACCCTTTTTGAACTGAATATAGACCCCGAAATACTAACTAATTTAATCATTAAAGAGCTCTATCTTCACGGCAAAGACGTTCCAAGAAGAATAGCAAAAAGATTAAAAGTCAACACAGAAATAGTTTCTGGCATAATTTCTGACTTAAAGAAGCAGGAATTAGTAGCTATGGTCGGCGGCACCGGCATGGGCGACGACTATCAGTATGGTCTTTACCCCAAAGGAATGGAAAGAGCTAGAAACATTCAGGAAAGAGACGCCTATGTTGGCGCTACACCTGTAAGTTTTGATGAATACATTAAAATAACTAAACAAATTCTTACCGAATCCAAATCTTCTTTCAGAATCAATCATGATTTCTTAGAAGAAAAATTAAGCGATCATACCGGTTATAGAGATGTTCTGTTCCAGATTGGTCAAGCTGTCTGTGCTCGAAAACCAGCTTTTGTTTATGGTTTTCCTGGAAATGGTAAAACATTCCTCTGCAGTTCTGTAGTAAAATTATTGCCTCCGATGATTGTTCCTTATGCTGTTGAAATAGGCGGCCAGTTGGTTAAAGTATTTGACCCAAGCTGTCATCAAGTAATAGAAAGTTTTGATATGGACGGCCTAGACCAGAGATGGGTAGCTGTCAATCCTCCTTTGATTACAGTCGGCGGTGAATTGACTCTCGACGACCTTGAAGTAAAATATAACAACAAATATGGCTGTTTTGATGTTCCGCCCCAGGTTAAAGCTACAGGCGGAGTTCTTCTGGTAGACGACCTTGGCAGACAGAGATGCGCAGTAGAAGAAATCTTCAACCGCTTCATTATTCCTCTTGAAAACAAAGTAGACTATATGGTTCTTGGCGGTCAGCGTATGGAAGTTCCTACAGATGAAATAATTCTGTTCAGTACTAACTTAGACCCGATGAAGATAGTCGACGACGCATTCTTAAGACGTTTGCCATATAAGATTAACGTTAGAAATCCAAATGTAGAAGAATATACAGATATCTGGAAAGGTGTATGCAACAAACTCGGTCTCAAATTCGACCCAGAAAACATCTAGCAGATTCTTGATATATATAAAGCTAAGAAACGCGGACTTCGCGCCGTTCATCCACGTGATATCCTGAATATCATAAGAGACAGAAAACGCTATTTGGAAGACGAAAACATTGCAATCACTCCACGTGAAATTCAGGAAGCCTACGATATCTACTTCGTCACTGAAATGACTTTAGTAGAAACCATAGAATAAAGACCATAAATGGAGACACAAGACCATATATGGAGACACAAGATATATGAGTGACTATAAGAAACTTTTAGTTTGGCAAAAAGCTATTGAGTTAGCAATAGAAATATATAAAGTTACTAAGTCTTTGCCAGAAGACGAAAAGTTTGGACTTAGTTCTCAAATGAGAAGAGCTGTAATTTCAATACCTTCAAATATTGCAGAAGGTCAGAGTAGACATTCAAAAAAAGAATTTATTCATTTTTTAAGAATAGCACAAGGTTCAAATTCAGAATTAGAAACCCAATTAATTCTTTGTGAGAATCTTTCTTATCTATCAGATGATGATACAAAATCTGGATTGTCTTTATGCACTCAAATAGACAAAATGATAAATTCTTTAGTAAAGAAACAATATTCTGATTAAATTAGATTAAGACCGCTACCTTAGACTCTAGTTATCTTGTATCTTGCGTCTTGCGTCTTGTGTCTTGTAACTTGTAACTTATAGATGAATTTCCTATTCTTTCTTGAAAGCTGCTTATCGGGAATAATAGCCGGCTTAATAAGCTGGCTATTATTTCGTGGCGGGAATCCATGGGACTTAATAGGAAATTTTCAAGCAAGTTTAATGACTTCAAGCATGTTTTGCGGACTTTTTTCAGGACTTATATCTTCCATTCCTGTTTTAATAATGGAAAGACGCTTTTATAAAGCTTTAAACTATTTTATATCTCCCTTTTTAATCTGTTTTTCTTTAACTGCACTGGGCAGCGTTATTTATTCAATCATAATGGAATCTATAATAAACAGCGGCACCACTGTTCCATTAAGTGTTTTAAGATTCTTCTGGTGGCTGCTATTAGCAATAGGTTTATCAAGCACCTTCAGTTTTCTTCACAACAGTTTAAAGATACTATGCAAAACTCTTATGGGATTTATACCGGCCTTCATCGTAGCCGGTGCACTAATAGATAAAATATTCGTATTAGACAGTAATTACCTGTTGTCTTTTATATTCTTAGGCTTAATGATTGGAATAGGTCACGCTATAGTATGGGATTTGCTCAAAGAAGGATGGCTAGATGAGTATAGAGGGTTTGGAATTACATTCAGATACTATCTTGAAGGTGAATTTTCCGCTGGAACTTCAAATGAATGTGACCTAACATTACAGGAAGGTCCTGAAATTCTTTTCTATATAACAGAAAAAGACTCTGTTCACGTCTTTGAACTTCAAGACAGTGAATTCAGAGCCTGTGTAAATAATTCTAAGTTCCGTTATAGAGCTTTAGTTGATGGCGATAAAATCAACATCGGAGAGCGGGCTTTCATATATCACTCTTCCTATTCAAGAATAAGAGAAGAAATGCCAGAACTTAATTAAATTTAATAATTCAATTATTAATTAAAAGTTTGTGCCTACCCATTGTCATAAACGTATAGCTTTCAGGGCTAAAGCCCATACGCTATACTTTTTATGACAAATGTGTAGATTTTTCTTATCTCTCAATTATTTTAAAAGCGGACAATCTCAAAAAAAGGTAAGATAAGGTAGATTAATTATCGAAAGTTAAGCCCATAGCTATGAGAGAGTTATAAATCTGGTTAACAGCGCTGTCTGCTGTTCCATCTGCAGCTCTTGCAAATGTTATCTGAACTCTTGCTCCATCTTCGTTTCCGATTATGAAGTAGCACCAGGCCAGCATTGCATGAGCACCGGCATTAGTAACTCCTATTGGGTGAATTGCTGTAAATACTGTTGAGGTTTCTTTTAAGCCAAGGCTTTCCAATAAAGAAGCTGCCTGCTGACAAGCTGTTTTTGTCCCGCGCTGCATCAAGGCAGCTGCTAAACCGATTTTTGCTTCATCATTAAGACCTGACGCCTGAGTAAAAGCAGAGTAACCTGATTCTGTGCCGGAAGATTTGGTTAAAGCCCAGCCAAGGCCATTGTATGCACTGGCTTTTTGTGCATCAGAAATACCTGAATTCAGCAGAGCTTCGTTAAACTTGCTTATTGCGCTACTATAGGCCCCGTATTTAAAATCTTCCCAACCGCTGGCGATAAGAGAATCAACATCGGTTTCAACAATTCCACCGCTACCGCCGCCGCCGCTGCTGTGACCAGAACCGCCGCCGCTAATAATATCTGATGGAACAGAATAACGACCAGTCCCGCTGCTGGAACCGCAGCCTATTGATAGTGTCAGTGCTACCGCCATAATAGCACATACTATGATTAACTTGTTTTTCATTGGTCACTCTCCGATTCTAATCATTGTTCTTAGAAGTCTTCGGAGGTGACCTCCGAAAACTTATTTCAGAACAGCAATTTTCAGCGTAAATTTAGCTTTTTTGCCCCAATCGATAGGATCTCTTACTTCAATCTTAGCAATATAGGCACCATTTGCTACCTTCTTGCCTTTCTTGTTTCTTAAATCCCAACGGGCTTCAAAGATGTTAGCCTTTCCACCTCTCATATCAATGTTACTACCATCTGCGACAAGGTGACCGGCAACGTCATAGATTTTTACACTTACTTCATCGGCATTAATTTGATTTCCGCTAACCTTAAATCTAATTTTTGAATAATTTTTTGCAGGATTCGGGTAGCTTGAAACATCTTCAATTACCAAAGAAATAAGTGCTGTAAAGCGTCCAGAAGAAATTGTAGCCCTGTTACCGGCAAGGTCATGCAGATTAATACCTAATTCGTGTTCACCAGTATTCAGGCTAGGCGGTGTAAACTTAGCAACAGTTCCATCTTTGCTTAGCATTACATCATATTCTTTTCCATCCATTACAGCTTTGATTTTATTAGTATCAAGTCCTGATGCATATTCGGAAATATTCCAAGTAAATACAGGCTTAGAATTCTTGATTACCTTTGTTAAGTCATTGGTAATTGATGCTCTTGGAGCCATAGTATCTTTCATTACAGCAAATAAACTGCCATCTTTAGTAGAGAATCTTGCTGTTCCACTGGCTACATTAGTCTTAACCAATTTCCAAGCGTTATTGGTATATTCATAAAGTCCAGCATTAGTAGCAGTTAATTGTTCTCCTGAAAGTTTCATGCTGATGTTAACAGACTTATTCAGACGATTACTTGGAACGATGAGTTTATAACCTTCACTGAAAGGTTCAAGTTCCTGTACTGCCAAATCAGTCTGACTGTTCATATCTATATTAGCACGCAATGAAGCTCTGACTTCAGAATTCATTCCTTCAGCAACAGCAGGAATAATTGAAGCATTAACAGTATCAGAAGCGTTTTCAAGTTTAACAAGCTTTTCAGTGAGAAGCATAATGGTTGAATTAGACTTCAAACTGCCTTTTTCAAATACTACTGTAGCAACCTTATCTGCTGATGTAATAGAAGCTCTTGAAGAAGCACTTACATAAGCTGTTGTAAAGCTATAATTAGCTGTTCCAACATTATTAGAAAGGTCAGTAGCAGTAACCTTTATAGTAGCTACACCAGCATAATTAGAATCAAGGTGATAGCCGCCGGTAAAGATTCTGTTGTTTCCGGTAGAAACCAACTGAATAGAGTTGGCAACAGTTCCTGTCTGACTAATTACAGCAGTTGGAAGTCCGGAAATATCTTCATTAGACTTAACAGCAATAACGATATCTCTTTCGTTTGTTGGAGTACTGAAAGCAGTTACGATCAGAACAGGAGGAGTAATATCACGACCTTCAAATGTAATATTGGTATCACTCTTGTTTCCAGACAAGTCTTTAACGTCTTTGACAGTCAATGTGTAGTTTGTACCTTCTTCGATATCACTTGAAGAAGTAATGGTAACAGACTTATTATCTGCTCTTAATACAACTGAAGTTATTGGAACATCAGTAGCACCAATTGCAAGTTTGTAATTGGCAACAGTTATAGCACTGGCTGCTTCAACCTGTTCATCAAATACAACATTGAACTGTTTCTGAGAAGACAGGCCATCATATGTAATAGCAACTATACTTGGTCCCTTGGTATCTGCTGTAAACTTGGCCGTATTATTACCTGCTGTAATAGAATCGCCGTCAATACTCTTAACTGTATCTGCAGGAACAGTTACAGTATATTCGATATTGTGCTGATTAACTGTTAAAGCTGGAGTAATAGAGGCCAAAACTACGGTCTGGTCACCAGCATCAAGTTTTGCATTTGAAATCTGCAGACCAGCAGGATTAATCGGGCTGATAGTATAAGCAGCACCTATGGTTGTAGGTTCTACTTTTTGGCTGAATACCATCTTTATAGAATCAAGACCGACTTGTTCAACACCAGTTAGAGAGAATACAGAGCGAATCAAAGTAACATCTTTTGTAAGAGTACCTTCATTACCTGCAAGGTCAGTAACTTTTATTGTATAAGTACCGTCTGGAATTGGTGCGCCAGTATCGTCATTACCATCCCATACTGCATACAAGTCGCTGCCAGTCTTAACAGTGAATATTTCTCTCAAAACTGTATTACCAGACATAATCTTCACTATACCTGTTCCGTCATCTAACGGATCATCGGCAACTGTGCTGTCTACAATCATAATCTTGAGATTGTTCAATCTGGCGTTGAATCTGTCAATACCAGGATCACCTACAGGAGTAAGATCGGCTGTGACCTTCTGAAGTGTGATATTGGTAATATTCGGAGCTGTCCTGTCAATAACCAAAGAAGCAACAGGTTTGCTGGAACCATTCAAGCCAACACCAATATTACCTGCAGTATCAACCAAATCTACTGCCCAGCTTCCAACCAATGCTTCTGTTGATGATACAGAACCATTACCGTCGAATGCAATTGTATAACCGGTATTTCCGTAAGAGCTCATTACATAAGTATTGATAATATCATGTTGAGCTGGATCAGGATTCTTTCTAGACAGACGCATTTTCATGGTCTGGCCTAAATCACCGGTAATAACATTGATTCTTGCTGAAGACTGAGCTGTTGGGCTGAAGTAAGCAACATTATTAACAAATTTAAGATTGGGGAACTCCCATTCCATTACTTTTGGAGAAGAATTGTCATAAATAATCTGACCGGTTCGGCTGCCTTCGTTTCCAGCAGAATCAAAGAACTTAACCAAATAAGTAATCTGATAGTTGGAAGTAATCAAGGTTCCGTCATCTCTTCTGCCGTCCCATTCAGCATACCATTCCATCGCTGATGAGGCTTGAATAGCATCGAGTTTTCTTACTAAGGTTGCGCCGTCAACAGTATAAATTCTTATTTCTCCAGTATCACCATCTGGAACTTCAGCAAATGTAACTGTAATAGTTGCAATACCAAGGCCTTCACCCATACCGTTAGGATGAGCAACAGTATCTTCATAGTAATTTGAACTTACTGAAGGGCTGTATGCAACATTTGTCTGATAATCATCAGCAGAGTTAGCAGTAGTATACTGTAATGTCTTAACAACAATGCTGTTAATAGTCGGGCCCTTAGACTTAATATCAAGATAGTCGCTCATGGTTACATCTGCCAAAGCATTTCCTGCTTCATCGTAACCACCGCTTATCATAAAGTAGGCTTTTCCCTGAGTAGTATTGCTGTCGAAGTTAGCCGAATTAAGATATTCAGCTTCTGTTGGACTTGCCCATCTACTGAATGTAAACGGCATTACTGTAGCACCTGCTGAAGTAACCAACTTCAAAGCTGGCATTGCAGAAGTATTTGTGCTCTGGAACATGTTTTCGCTAAAGGTTATAATAACCTTCAAATTGTTCTTGGGCGTTACTCCTACAACATAATCTACAGGAGCCACATTAGCCACAGTACAGGTAGCGGTTAGAACAGTTGGAGCGCAGTTGTCAAATTCCATCGGATAGCTGGCAACCTGATTAAATCCTGTCGGATAAGCAGTTCCATCAACCTTTTTACTTAAGTCATACGAGAAAGATGCGGTATCTTCAAAGCTTTGAGTTGCCCTGAATATATCCGTAAAACCTTCAACCTTGACATAAACAGGTTCTCCCTGGAAGGTTCCTGATTCTGACAATCCAGAATTAGCAAATCTTATGTATGTTCTGCTAATTCCTCCCTGATTATGATCACCCCATTCTACAAAGGTGCCTGAATCTATTAAGCTGTCTCCGTTTTGAGTATACAACTTCAAGGTAGGAGTTACGCTTCTAGAAATCGGAACTCTGATATTGCTTGAAAGAGTGGCTGTTTCAAAGCTTACTTCATACATGAATGTATTGGCAGAATGACCTTTAAACAGGGTTCTACCAGCAAGTCCTTCAACAACAGGTGTCAAAGCAACTGAACAAATCTTTGGATCTGCAAAATCTCCGCCGCTGGGCATTACTGTATCGATTAAAGCCCCATTGTTGTTAGAATCAGCAAATGGTTCGCTTAGATTTCCCCAAAGGTCTGTAAAAGCACCGTTTTCACAGCGTAAATAGAACTGGCTTGTTCCCCAAGTCAATATAGTATTTAGTGCAGTATCGGTAAGAGGAATACGAACAGTAGTAGAAGCGAAATCGTTCAGAGTAGTATAGCTTGTAGCTCCTGAATTCCAGTTAACCATAGATGGAACTGTGCCAGAGGTTCCAAGACAAATATTCTGACCTGTGCTGACTCTTTCATCAGAACAAATATATATTCTTGATAAATCTGCCGGAGTAGTCTTAGAAATCTGCAAACTGGTTGCAGAATATGTATCTCTGAATAACCTTGCTCTGCGGTTATTGAAATTGATTGTCAGCATTGGAGTAGTTCCGCTTAAATCAAGCTTAACACCTGTAGTTATAGAGAATGGACTTACTAATGGAGTCAAACTTGCTGCTATTGAATAACCTGGCAATATAGGATTGATTCTATTGCCACTTACATCTCTGATAAAAGCCGGCGGGTCATATTCTGAATCACTAACCTGCAATCTGATCTCTGAAGCCCTGTTGCCGTAAGTTAAAGCTATCCAGTCTTTTGCCTCCTGAGAAAGTTTAATACCCACAGATTGAGAGTTACAACTAGAAGTATTATAAGTATCTCCCAGATCAAAAGTATCACTTCCAGGCTGCATTCTGTATCTAACATTCCAAAGTTCAGACTGAGAGGAATTATTATACCAGATTGCCAACTTGCTGATTGACTCTTCAGTTAGTGTAGTTTTATCCATTGATTTATCGAAAGTCAAATGCAAATAATCACCGTCAATATTTGTGGAAGCAGCATTATAACGTCCGCTAATCAAGTTAGGTCTTTTACCATATTCTTCATCATCAATATTTATTTCTTGTGGAGAACCTCTTAAAACTGGAACAATCCAATTATTTGCAGCATCCACACCCAATCCTGTTGGTTTATAATTAAAATCTGTTGTTTCAGTAATCTGACCTGGCTCATCATCTATACTTGCAATAGACAAGAATAACTTTGACGAACCCCAGTCAGCAATCTTACTCTTTACAGTTTTACCAAACATTATAGCTATACTTTGTGAATTATAACTATTAGGAGATATTTCTTCATGGTCAGCAGGATCTGCAGAAACTGCAGTAGAAGAAAGACTTACTGCTGTGCCCTGCATAATATCAACGTCTTTATGAAGACTTTGAACTCCAGACACGTTGGCTCTGCCAATTCTTATATTATCAAGATCAATTGTTCCAGGTTGAACCGGTTCCGAGAACAATATGCTAAGCAACCTACCATCATAAGACATATTTTCTATGCGCGGGCGTTTAGTATCAAGATTCAAAAGATTAACTGTATCTTCAAAGTAATTCTTATTTCCAGCTCCATCTACAACCCATATTTTAAAACTGTAGCTTCCGATATCTACTTCCTCTGTAGGAATAATATGATCGTATCTGTCTCCATAAGTTGTTCCTGGAACAGTTTCAAACATAGTGCAGTTTGCACCAGTGCTGGGTTTAAGCATATAAGTAGATGTACCGTTTATTGGAGTCAAATCAATATATGCATAACCTTTACCCGCAGTAGCATTAATACCTTCTAATAAAGATACCTTTACATGTATACTGTCGGAAGCCAAACCATTCCAGACATTTGCACCATTCCAGCCGTCGGCATTAATATCTACCGCTTCAATAAATGTTTCGGTATGAGAAGTGCTGATTTGCGGTGGTTTGTTATCCATCTTAATAGATGGAGAAGGAGTTATCAAACTAGATGAAGCAGTGTTGTCAGCATCATCAGTTGCAAAAATCTTTAATTTCACGGCTTCTTCGTTGATAATACGCCATTCGTTTTCACCAACAGTTTCGCCCATTTTTCTTGTTCCGGTAGCAACTTCGAAATTACCTATCCAAATATCTGTACCGGTATTTCTAACTAAGGGAACATAACCTAATACTTCGCCGTTGTTAGGCATATATAATATGGCTGTAGCTGAAGCATAGTCATCAAAGAATTTTATTTCAGTTTTAACTTCCATAAAATCGTTGATATTTGCAGAGTAAGAAGCCGTATTATCATTATTTTCTTCTATAATAGACAACTTGGTGGAACCATTTACAATCAAAGGCATTTTGGTATCTACAGGGAATTCACCAACGACTGTTGTTGTATACATGGTTTCAGTTGTTGAATCAGGATGAAGCACTCTGATCATAAATTCAATGCTGTCAGCATCAGTACCGCGATTAAGCTTAATTGTCGGAGAAGCAACAAATTCACCTGTATACAAATATGGATCACCAGAGTCGCCATCCCAGCTCAGTTCAACCCAACATCGTCTTTCTGGATTAGGAACTTCGCCACTATAATAAGCATTGCTGTCTGAATCAGTAATACCACCGATATCAACAACAACTTTTGTTGGAGGTGTATTATTATCTTCAAAAGCACCCTTCAAGTTACAACT
>JAFXRA010000131.1 GCA_017526725.1 Candidatus Rifleibacteriota bacterium | reverse complement strand
GATACCTGATAACTGAAAACCGATAACAGATAACTGAATTAAATGCTACGCTTTGCTGTGGAACACTTCGTCGTGGGACGATTGCTAGCGCAATCTTTGGTAGTTGTTATAAGTGATAAAAGGGTTATTGGTATAAAAGATGCTGCCCCACGAATAGTGGGGAAGCTGGCGAGCAAAGCGAGACTGAAGGGGGAGCAAAGCGAAGCTTTGCGTAAACGTAGTGACCGAGCTAGAGTTACCCTTGTTTAGCAACAGCGTAGCGAAACTACAAGTTCTACGTCATTGCGAGCGTAAGCGAAGCAATCCAGAGTTAGTCGTAGGAAGATGCTAAGACTTATTCGTTTGTTACTAATTGTGATATTTTCAATGTAAGACCTAAATTTCTTAGAATTTTAATTAGTGTAGCAAGATTTGGAGTAGTTTTAAAAGATTCTATTCTTGCAACAGAAGACTGAGGTATATCGCACATAGCAGCAAGTTCACGCTGGCTCAAGCCTAAGGCATTTCTTTTTGCAACCATAGCACTTACAATGGAAGATATACTTTCAATATCTTCTATATCTTTACCTATTTCTTTGTCATTTTTCTTTACATAGTCTTTGTAGTCATTCCAAGTTTTCATTTTGCTTTATACCTCTTAATACTGTTGATAGCAAAAATGCTATCAATAGTCAATATCATGCTTAATTTTGGTTTTCAAATAATGTTTGATAAGTCAGAATCACTAATCGTTAGACTTGTATGAAGCTGCCTTTAAACAAAAACTAAAAAATCTATAGAAAATTTCTATAGATTTTTTTTTCAAAAACCCTTGACTAAAATCTCACTAAATGAGAAATTGCTTTTTATAAATTTTGAAATTTAAATGTGAATTTCAAAATTTATACCCCCTTTTGTAAAGGGGGATGTCACGAAGTGACAGTGGGATTTTAAGTAGTGTCTGGAAGACACTACATTAATAACCTATGGCATCGAAGATGCCATAGGAAAAGAATCTCACAAGAGATGCGTCTGGAAGACGCTACAAAACAAACGAATAATTAGAAAGCATAACAGAAGCATAAATGACCGAAAACAAGTTCTTATCAGACACAAGATTCAAAGGGATCAAACCTTTTGACTCAAAACTATGGCTTTCATCCCCAACACTGCATGGTGACGAACAGAAGTGGGTTGACGAAGCAATCCGAACAAATTGGGTTTAACTGTTGGTGCAAACATCAATGAAGTTGAAAAACAGATTGCCCAATATATCGGCGTTAAATATGCCGTAGGTCTTGCTTCCGGAACTTCCGCACTGCATCTTGCTATAAGACTTGCTGGTGAAAAACTTTATGGTCAGGCAAGAACTGGTGAAGGCACTTTAAGAGGGCATAAGGTTTTCTGTAGCGATATGACTTTCAATGCTTCTGTGAATCCTGTTGCTTATGAATGTGGCGACGCTGTCTTTATTGATACAGAATACGACACTTGGAACATGAGTCCTGAAGCTTTGGAAAAGGCTTTTGAAATATATCCAGATGTAAGACTGATTGTTGTAGCTCATCTTTATGGAACTCCTGGCAAAATTGAACAGATAAAGGCGATTGCTGAAAAGCACAACGCTTTGATTATAGAAGACGCTGCTGAATCCTTGGGAGCCAAATACAGAATAAACGGCAAATGGTTCGAAACAGGCACTCTAGGCTATGGCTGCATTTCTTTCAACGGTAACAAAATTATTACAGGTAGTTCTGGTGGAATGTTCTTAACAGACAACCTTGAATATGCCAACAAAGTAAGAAAATGGTCTACACAGAGCCGTGAAGCTGCTGCCTGGTATCAGCACGAAGAAATCGGCTACAACTATCGCATGAGCAATATTATTGCTGGTGTAGTTCGTGGTCAGTTGCCTTATCTGGATGAACATATAAAGCAGAAAAAGGCCATCTACGAAAGATATAAATCTGGTTTGGCTGATTTGCCAGTAAAGATGAACCCATATGACACAGCTAATACTGAGCCTAACTTCTGGCTTTCCTGCATGATTATTGATGAAAAATCAATGTGCAGAACAGTCAGAGGAGATAAGGACGCAATCTATATAAGCCAGGCGGGGAAAAGTTGTCCCACAGAAATTCTTGAGGCACTAGCTGCTTTCAATGCCGAAGGCCGTCCAATCTGGAAACCAATGCATTTGCAGCCAATCTATATGAATCATGCTTTTGTTACAGCAAATGGCAACGGTAGAGCAGGCAGCAACGCTTATATAGAAGGTTCAATACTTGATGTTGGTGATGACATTTTCAGAAGAGGCTTATGTCTACCTTCTGATAACAAGATGACTCCAGCCCAGCAAGATGTCGTAATCGACATCATCCACCGCTGCTTCGAGTAATTAATACCCCCTTTTTTAAAGGGGGATGTCACAAAGTGACAGGGGGATTTTAAAGAATTTGCAATTTGTAATTAGGAATGAGCAATTAGCGACTGGAAGTCGCAACATTAATAACCTAGGGCATCGAAGATGCCCTAGGGATAGACAAATAATACTAAAGCGTCTGGAAGACGCTACAAAACAATCCCCTAATCCCTTCTCTCTTATCTCTACTCTCTAAAAAAAATTATAGCTCAACAAGGTAACGCATAATTAGAAACTATGAACAACCGTAGAAACTTGGTTATAAAACGCTGGTTCGACGTAACAATGAGCCTCTGGGGGCTTATTGTATTCGCACCTCTTTTTGCTGTTGTTTCTTTGATTGTTAAGTTTACTTCTAAGGGCCCTGTTTTTTATATAGCTCCAAGGGTAGGGCAATATGGCAAAATGTTTAACCTCTATAAGTTCAGAACAATGTTTGTTAATGCTGATAAAGAAAAAGAAGGCAGCATAACGGTAGATGGTGATAGGCGAATAACACTTGTTGGCAGATTTTTGAGAAAAACTAAAATTGACGAGCTTCCTTCATTATTTAATGTTTTAAAAGGCGATATGTCCTTTGTTGGACCAAGGCCAGACGTAAAAGGCTATGCTGACAGTCTGACAGGTAAAGATAGATTAATTCTAAATTTAAAGCCTGGTATTACTGGCCCTGCAACTCTTAAATACGCCAATGAAGAAGACATTCTAGCATCTGTGGCAGATCCTATTCGCTACAACAACGAAGTTATTTTTCCTGACAAGGTAAGAATCAATCTGTCTTACCTAGATTCATTAAATTTGTTCACTGATCTGAAATTAATTCTTAGAACAATATTTGGTCATTTCTTAGTCGTTTAAGGTTATTATTCGTGGAAATTCAAAACAATAATTTAGATAAGAATTATCCAAAATTCTCTGTTGCAATGTCTGTTTATAAGAATGACAATCCAGAATGGTTTGATATTGCCTTATATTCAATAGTTACCCAAACGATACCTCCAAATGAAATAGTTTGGATT
>JAFXRA010000130.1 GCA_017526725.1 Candidatus Rifleibacteriota bacterium | reverse complement strand
ACCGCTCAATAGTAGATAATGTAGAAGGAACCACCAGAGACACCATTCTTTATCACTTAGACAGAAACGGCAAACGATATTCATTTATTGATACTGCAGGGCTTCGCAGGCCAGATGCCAATAAAGACGATGTTGAAACCTATTCTGCTTACAGGACTTTAGGAACAATAAAAAGAACAGACCTTGCAATATTAGTTTTAGACGCTTCGAGAGAAGGCATCACTCATCAAGACAAGCGTATTGCCGGCAAAATCATCGAAAGCGGAGCAGGCTGCATAATAGTCTGGAACAAATGGGATATAGCTAACCCGGACGAACATCGTTGGGACGAGCTTAAAAAGCAAACAAGAGAAGAATTCCCATTACTAGAATTTGCTCCTATGGTTGCTATATCAGCTAAAACAGGCTTAAGACTAAATAAACTTTTCGACACAATCGACCACGTTCAGGAAGTCGGTCACAGACGTATTCCTGATGAAATACTCAAATCAATTCTTTATGATGCTGTAACAATTCAGCCGCCTCCAGCTTATAAGGGCAAAGAATTAAAAATCAAAAGTATTGAACAGTATGACGGGCCGCCAATTATATTCAAAGTCAGATGTAATGAACCTAAGGGTCTTCATTTCTCCTATCAGCGCTACCTGCTGAATCACATCAGACAGGAAGAAGTATTTGAAGGCTGGCCGGTCAAGATAGTAGCTTCCCACTAAGATTATGGATTGGTTATACGCATCTCTAATAGGTTACTTTTTCGGGTCTATACCCACTGCATGGCTGCTTTGCAAAATATTTTACGGAATAAACATATTTGAGCACGGCAGCAAAAACATGGGCTCAACCAATGTTTATAGAACAGTTGGTGGCAAGGCCTTTGCAGCTAACTTAGCCATAGATGTGTTAAAGGGTATGGTTCCTGTTTTGCTTTCTGCAAAGCTTTGGCCGACACATCCAGAAGTTGTCTTTGCGGCTGCAGCCTGTGCTATGGTTGGGCACACTCTTTCTTTCTGGGTCAAGTTTAAAGGCGGGAAAGGCGTAGCGACAGGCTTAGGAGTTTTCATAGCCTTGTCGGGCTATCATGCTTTATATGCTCTAGCTGTTTTCTTAGTTGTTTTGTTGATTACAAGAATGGTTTCAGTCAGTTCTATGACTGCCGCGGCCGCCCTACCCTTCTTCTTGTGGTATGGAAATGTGTTAGGCGATTATACAATTTACATCACTGTCTTTGCGGCGCTGATTGCTTTATTTGTAATCATAAAGCATAAAACCAACATTCAGAGAATTATAAAAGGCACTGAGTCGAAACTGCCTCTCTTCACTCCTAAGAAGGAAGAAGAAAGCCAAGCGCAAGTGCAAACGGAAAACGGAGAACTGAAAACAGAGAATTGAGAATTGAGAATTGAAAGGTACTTGAATGAAAAAGCGTTCTAACTACATATTATACAGCATAATCATCCTATCAATCTGCTTCTATACCTTTCTGACAGGTTGCGGCTCAAGTGCTAGCGATTTTATTAAAAATCCGTCAGGACCTGATAATTCGAATATTGAACAAACAAATAAAATCAACATAACCCCTGAAGGAAGAGTCAGACAAACATCTTCTCCATCAGGAATGTTACTTTTAGAAGCCTTTGAAGCGAATACCTATAATCCCAATGTTCTTCTAACTATCACAGAAAGCCCTTCTGTAGGCAACGAGAGTAGCATTTTAACTATTGGTTCAAAAATATATACCATTAAAGCAACAAGAAACAAAGAACCAGTAAACATGCTAGTTCACCCTCTGAATCTTATTTTTTCTAATGAAAAGAAGTTAAGTGGTGCACAAAACTACTTTGTAGGCATAAAAGAAATAAACGGCGATGATTGGCAGTTTGTAAATGTCTATTCGACCAACTCCTCTGCCAGAGCAAGTATCAGTTCCAGCAGCAAATTCAACTACAGTTTATTAAAAAACAATGTTCAAATAGCACTTTTCTCTGATGTTCACAAGTCTTTGCAAGACGCACCACAAGTCCTAGATATTACAACTACCCTCAACCCATCAACAATGGCAGTAAAAGATTCTCTTTATTCCAAAGATCTTCAAATCAAAATGCAACTGAAAGGCGATAACTTAAGCAGTTTAAATGCCAACAATTTCAAGATTAAAGTAGGTTATTTCACTTCAAACTCACAAAGCACTGCGTTGAAAGTCGATGGCAGCCTAGTAAACAACACTGCAAAGAAAGATTCCAACAAATATGAAGCTTTTGGGGAATATTATGCTCACGAATTCAGTTTCGTCCCATTGAATTCTAAGTATTCATCAGGGCTCACGCCAGAATTATCTTTTGACCTGAATCTAAAAGGTTTGTCTGAAACAGATTTCTCTAATAGTTTTATAGTGGAAATAAGCAGCGCAGATTCGAAAAGCTTTCTATTTGCCTTTTCTTTTCCGTTACTTTTTACAAAATACAATTCTGAATCTGAGCCCGAACCAGAACAAAAAGCAACTGTTAGTTTAAAATCACCTTCTACAGACTTTCAAGTTTCTAATCCCAATATAGAACTTGAATTATCAAAAGATATTTCTTGGAATACAGTATACATAGATAAAATAACCATCGATAACAATGCAGAAATATCAGAAATTCAGTATACAAACAAGATTCTGACTCTTAAATTAAAAAATAAATTAAGATTTGATACTCTCTACATAATTAAAATCTCAGATCTTGATGCTGTCGAAAACAATACCTTTGCACTCAAAACAGAAAAAATTGCAGTTCAACCTGTTATAAGCATTACAGAAGACAGTCTAGTGCCTAACATGAGCGGCAGAACAGTATTGAAGCCTAAACTCAATATTGATTTTGGGAAACCCATAGCAAGCAACACACTAGCTCTAAGCAATATCAAATTTAATGATGCCAACCTGCCAGAAGGTTGCGATTTAGTCTTTAACGCTGACCAACAGAATGCTACACTCTCTTTTACAAGCAATCTGCAAACTTATTCAGATTACAAACTTTCTATCAATGCCTATACAGACGAAGATAACGGTAATGTTAAATCAGTTGAATTTGCTTTCAAAACTATGACTTCAGAAAACTTAGATGGAAGCGGAACTATCGACGACCCATTCCTTATATATCACCAAGGGCATTTAAGCCAACTGAACAACACAGCTCCAATAAACTATTTAAGCGGCAATTACTTTTTCAAACAAATGGATGATATTGAACTAACTGGGAACTGGACTCCTATTGGCGATGAAACAACGCCTTTCAAAGGTCATTATAATGGAAACAACAAAAGTATTTCTAATATAAATATCTCTGAAAACAGAGAGTATTGCGGTCTATTTGGCAAAATAGAACAGGGTTCTGTTTATAATTTAACAATTAGAGATAGTCATGTTGATGGTGGAGATAATTATATTGGCTTACTTTGCGGTAACTTAGAAAAGGGTATTGTTGAAAATATAAAAATGGAAGGAACCAATACTTTTACTTCCGAAAATAATAACAATTCTGGTAACGAATCTGGCTGTCTTATAGGTTATGCTAATCAATCTACAATTAGAAAATGTCAACTAAGGGGCAAACTTGAATTTTACAAAGATTCAGAAGGACATAATTCTTCATGCGGTGGCTTAATTGGCAACTCTTTTCTTAATGAAATATCTGAATGCTGCGTAGACTCTCCTGAAGGAATAATCAAAGGACATGATAAAATCGGAGGATTAGTAGGCAATTCTATGAGCAATAATATAAATAACTGCTACAGTAGAATCAATATTGAGTTCAGCGACATGAACTCCGGCGGTTTTTATGGTTCTGTTTTAGATTCAACAATAACAAATTGTTATTCTGATTGCCAAATAACAACATCTTATTACACCACAAATTTAGGAGGATTTTCAGGAGAAGCGATCTACACTACTATTCGAAACTCTTATGCCTCTGGAACCATTATTATTAATTCTTTTGGCGCTAACTCTGTTGGAACAATTGCTGGCTTTAATGACAGTTCGAATATAGACGGCTGTTTTTCTTCAGTTAAAATAGTTACCGATGAATCCTATTCCGATTACGAAGCTAATGAAGACTGGTATAACCCTGCCGCAGGAACTCCTCTTTGGTTTTACAGAGATACTGCTTACGTCTATGACGATAGTGGTTCCTGCTATTTCGGCAATGGTTACAAAACAACTTTAGGTTGGAACCCGGCCTATTGGTTGAATCTCACCCAAGGCTCATTTCCTAAGCTGATCAGGTTTAATGAATAGAAGAGAGTTCTTAAATATTTAATT